>JBIOWF010000356.1:0-19156 GCA_044868295.1 Microtetraspora sp.
GCGAGGTGGCCACCGCGATGAAGCGCTCGGGCCCGGGTGAGACGCCGATCTATCTCCCGTTCCTGTACGGCTCGCCGCACGGCGACGCCATCGACGCGGCCTTGGTCGGCATGCGCGGATGGCACACCAGGGAGGACATCCTCCGGGCCGTCGTCCAAGGGGTGGCGTTCAACCACCGCTATCACGTCGACGCCCTCCGGGAACGCTTCGAGATCACCCGGCCGGCGCGGCTGTGCGGCGGCGGCGCCCGCAGTCACCTCTGGAGCCAGCTGCTCGCGGACCTTCTCGGGCTGAGCGTCGAGGTCACCGACGCCGAGGAGGCGGGTGCGCGGGGAGCCGCGGTGCTCGCGGGCGTCGGCACCGGGCTCTACGCGGACATCGCCGACGGTGTCCGCCGCACGGTCCGGGTGCTGCGGCGCCACGAGCCCGACCCGGTCGCGTCCAGGGACCTCGACGTCGCCTACGACCGCTACCACGGCGTCGTCCGGTCGCTGCTCGGCCTGTCCGGCTCCGGATAGTCCGGTCTGTTCAGCCCGTCCGGCTCCGGATGGGCGGTCGCTGTTCAGCCTGTTCGGTCTGTTCAGCCTGTTCAGGCTGTTCGGCTCCGTCTTGCTCATCGATCCGATCGTGACGGCTCGCCGGATGCGCGGTTCGGGTGCCGGCCGGTCCCGCAGGTCGATGTCGCGCATGGTCTCGTCCGTGATGACGGTCACCCGATGCCGGGCCGCCAGGTCCGCGACCTCCTGGCGGGTGCGGCGGTCCATCAGCGCTCCGGTCGGGTTCTGGAAGTCGGGCACGAGACAGGCGAGGCCTCCGGAGACGTCACGGAACGCCATGGCGAGCTGATCGGCGTCTCAGCCTTCGGTGGTGACGCGCAGCGGAGCGATCCGGCCGCCGAATCGCCGCAGCGCGGCCAGCGTGTCGAAGAAGGCGGGGCTCTCGACGGCCGTCCTGGTGGGGCGGAGATGGGCGACGAGCAGCGTGAGCGCGGCCCGCGCGCCGGAGGTGACCAGGATCTGGTCGGGCCGGGTCGCCAGTCCCTCCGCCGTGTACCGCTGGGCGATCAGCTCGCGCAGCTCGGGGAGCCCGGGATCCGGCTCCCCGTCCTCCAGCAGCAGGCGGCCCGACCGCTCCAGGGCACGGCGTACGGCGTCGACATAGGTGTCGTGTGGTGCGGCCGGGACGGCACGCCGCAGGTCGAGGAACGTGCCCGGCCGATCCACTTACAGCGGCGCGTACCGCTCGCCCAGGTCTTGCGGGAGCCGTACCGTGCTGGCGCTGCCGTGCCGGGTGACCAGCCATCCTTCCGCGCGGAGCAGGGCCAGGGCGGCGGCGACCGTGCCACGGCTCACTCCGAGTTCCTGGGCCATCCGGCGCTCGGCGGGCAGCCGGTCGCCGACCCTGACCCGCCCGTCGAGTACGGCGTCGCGTAGCGCGGTGACCAGCGCGTCGGTGAGCGATGTTCCGGGCCGGTGCCATCCGCGTAGAGTTTGGCCAAGCATTGGTCCAGTTTGCCGCAATTGGACCAGGACGGCGCTGGCCTCGGCTCCTTACCGTGGCCTCATGCATCCGCTACTCCACGATGACCTCGCCGGCCTGCCCGGGCTGCTCGAACGAACACGGGCCTATGCCGTACGGATCCTGGCGGGCCTGGACGACGGCGGCCTATCTCGGGCCGCTGAGCGACGAGCCGGATTTCGTGCACTTGACGCCCGAGAACTCGCGGCGCCTGCGCGCGCTCTCCACATGGTTCGCGCTTGCCGCCTACGGGCGCGAGGGCCATGCCGAGATCGTCCAGCGCGACATCGCTCTCGCGACCCGGCTGGGCGAGCGGATCGCCGCGATGCCCGCCTACCGGCTGCTGGCACCCGTCCGGCTCAACGTGGCCTGCTTCACGCTCGCCACCGAGCCCGGACGTGCCGGAGAGCTCGTCGCGGCGATCATCGAGTCCGGCGAGACGTTCCTCACCCCGACCGTCTACGACGGCGTTCCGGCATTGCGGGCCGCATTCAGCGGCTGGCGCACCACGGAGACCGACGTCGACCGGGTGACCGGGGTCCTGGACCGATTGGGATCCAAGCTCGGCGGGTGACCTGGTCGCCGGTCAGGTGCGGACGAGCGGGGTGTCGACGAGATGCTCGGCCAGGAACCAGGCCTGGAGCTCACCCGTCCGGATCACGTCGGAGACCAGCAGGTCGTTGGTCCCGTCGTCGCCCTTCTCCGCGGCCCGGGCGGCGGCGTCGTGGGTCGCGATGAGGATCGTCTCGTGCGCCTCCAGGAGGCGGGAGAGCATGGCCGGCACCTCTTCGACACCGTCCGGCGGCCGGGGGATCACGGTCATCTCGGCCACCTGGCGTGGATCGCCGACCGCGACGCCGCCGAGTGTCTGCACCCGCTCCGCGATGCGGTCGATCAGTTCGAGCTGCTCGCCCGCGTGCTTGTCCAGGAGCAGATGCAGCTGGTAGAAGGTCGGGCCCCGCATCAGCCAGTGATGCTTCTTGTAGAGACTGTAGAGGATCTGAGAATCGGCCAGGATCTGGTTGAGCCGCTGGCAGGAGTACATCCTGGTCTCCTGCGGCAGCCCGACGGGGAACTGCCGCACCGTGCCGAACTCCTGGAGCTGTGTCCCCTTCTGGTGGAGCCACGGCTGGCTGCCGCCAGCGCGCTGGGCCTTGGTCGAATGCTTGACGGCCACGTTCGTCTCCTCGATTTCAGGCCGGCACCCCCCGACGATGGGTGCCGATCACCATGAGTCTGCCGCCCGCCGTCTAAGGCTCACCCCCGAAAGATGTCCTGATATGGCCATTAATGCCCTGCTGGGTGACGTGTGTGACGTGTGCGGGTGACCATCTTCTGAAGGACATGCGCGCCCGGAAACGTTTGAGATCCGTGGAGGGGAAAGAGCTCTAAGGGCACGGCAGAGCTCTGAGGACACGGCCACCCACCGCCACGTGTGTGAGGAGCAGCGCGACAACGACCCGATCTGGGGGCGGTATCCATGCCAGCACGCGAAGAACTGCCATCGACCCTGCAGCGTTCGCCGAAGGAGGCGCGCGAGACCTGGATCAAGGCGCACGACTCCGCCGTCAAGACGTACGGCGAGGGCGAGCGGGCCCACCGGACCGCGTTCGCCGCGCTCAAGCACTCATTCGAGAAGGTGGGCGACCACTGGGAGAAGAAGGCCAGGCGCGGACCATCTGACGAGCGGGCGGAGAAGAGCACTCCCCGGTCCGGGAAGACCGCGGAGGGCGTGGACGCCCACGCGTCCAAGCAGCATCTCTATGACGTCGCGTCCCGCCTTGGCGTCGCGGGCAGGTCCAAGATGACCAAGGACCAGCTCGTCGACGCGATCAAGAAGGCCAACCGCCGCGCGACCGCCAAGGCCCGCTAGAGAGCCCAGCCCCGTTGCTGCGATGACGTCTGTCGTGGAGGAGGGGTCACCGCGTTGCTGCGCCGAGCGCCAGCTCGGACGCCTTGAGCACGTCCTCGACCGGGACGTCCGCGGGATCGTCGCCCCGGCGGACGACCTGGTGGCGGCCTCCGTTCTGAGGCGGACCCCATCGGGAGGGCGACTCGGCCCCGAAGACGACGACCGACGGCGTGCCGTACGCGGTGGCGAGATGGGCGACGCCGGTGTCGCCGCTGATGACGAGTCGGGCGCCGGCGACCAGGGCGCACAGCTCCCGCAGAGAGGTACGGCCGGCGAGCACGAGCCGGGGAGGCAGCAGCGCTCCGGTCCCCACGAGCAGGGCGAGTGGCCGCTCCCGCTTGACGCCGGTGACGACGACAGGCCGGCCGTCGCCCATGACGGCACGGGCGACCTCGGCGAACCGCTCCGCCGGCCAGCGCCGAGCCGGGTCCTTGGCGCCGGGGTGGATGACCACGGCTCCCGGCGCAGGGCTGTTGACCATGGGAATGGGCAGCCTCAGATCATCCGGATCGGCGGGCAGGCCGTACCATTCGACCAGCTCGCACCACCTGCGCACCTCATGCGTTTCGTGCGCCCAGCTCGGCCCCTTCATCCACGGCACATCGTCGTTCGCGTAGGCCCACAGCCTGCGTGGCCGCATGGCGAGCAGGACACGGTGGCTTTCCGGACCGCGGCCGTGCAGGTTCACGGCGAGATCCGGCTCCGGTGGAAGGCCGGAGTCCGGGTCCGCCGTCCCCGGCCAGGCGAACGGCTGCACGCCGTACGCGGGCAGGAGCCGGTCCACGGCGCCGGTCAGCGCGACCAGATCGCGCAGCTCCGGGGGGCAGGCGAGCACGACCCGGAAGCCGCCGCGGCGCAGCGCACGCAGGGCGGGTACGGCGGTCAGCAGGTCGCCGAGCCCGAGCGCGCGCAGAGCCAGGGCTGTCATCACGGCCATGAGGTCTCCTCGGCCGGGCACACCACGAGCTCACGGAGCTCGTGGCCCGGAGGCCTGGTCAGCGCGAACATCACCGCCTGTGCCACGTCGGCGGGATCGTTGAGCTTGGCGTCGGCGGGCGGCCTGTACTTATCGCCGCGACCCTCGAAGAACGCGGTCCGCACGCCGCCGGGGATCAGCAGCGTCACGCCGACCTGCCCGGCGAGGGTGATCAGCACTCTCACGACGCGCTCCTTTCCATACTCCTGCCGGTGAGGACCCGGTTGTAGGTGGCAAGGGTCTCCGCGGCGATTCGCGGCCACGTGTAGCGGGCCTTGGCCCGGTCCGCCCCGGCGATGCCGAAGGCGGTGCGCCGTACGGGATCGTCGAGCAGTTTCCGCAGGGCGCCGGCCAGCGCGACAGGTTGTCGCGGCGGGACGAGCAGGCCGGTCACCTCGTGGACGACGGTCTCCTTCTGGCCGCCCACCGCGGACGCGACCACCGGGATTCCGCAGGCCATCGCCTCCAGGGTGACCAAGCCGAACGGCTCGTACCACGGCACGCACACCACGGCGTCGGCGGAGCGGATCAGCCCGGGGACCAGGTCCCGGCTCACCTGGCCGAGGAAGCGCACCCGGTCGGCCACGCCGGCCTCTTCGGCCTTCCGCCGCAGCCGGGTCATCTCGGGGTCGTGGTGCAGCCCGGCGAGTGCGAGGCCGCCCGCGACGACCAGTTCGGCGTCCGTGACGTACTGGAGGGCCTGGATGATCGTCTCGATTCCCTTGCGCGGCACGAGCCGGCTGATCGAGAGCAGGCGCGGTCGCGATGGCCGTTCCAGGGGCGCCACGCGCGCGTTGAACACGCTGACGTCCACTCCGCAGGGCACCACCCGGGTCGTACGGCGCGGCACGTTCATCCGGATCAGCTCGTCGACCTCGCCGGAGCAGGTGGCGATGACGGCGTCCACGCGCCGGCCGATCTCGCTCTCTGCCTTGATCCGCTCACGAGGGCTGGTGTCGGCCGCCCCTTGGTTGCGGCGTTTCACGGTGCCGAGCGCGTGGAAGGTGTGGACGACCGGGACACGCGAATCCTCCACCGCGGCCAGCGCGGCGAGGCCGCTCATCCAGAAGTGGCTGTGCACGATGTCGGGCCGCTCGAAGAGCCACCGGTCGTGCAGCGCCTTCCCGAACTGCGGGATCCAAGGGAGGATCTCGTCCTTCGGGATCTCCGCGGCCGGTCCGGCGGGCACGTACACCACTTTCACCCCAGGAGCGAACGGGACCTCCTCCGGGAGGTGCTCGCCGTCCCTGCGGGTGTAGACGGTCACCTGGTGGCCGAGCAGGGCGATCTCCCGCGCCAGTGCCGCCACGTGGACGTTCTGGCCGCCCGCGTCGACGCCGCCGAGCGTGGCCAGCGGACTGGCGTGTTCGGAAACCATCGCTATCTTCACCGGATCACCTCCAGGAGCAGCCGATCCCAGTCGCCCAGGAACCGGTCCAGCACGTAGCGGTCGAGAGCCGCGGCGCGGGCCGTCTTGCTTCGACGGCCTCGGTCGACGCGAGCACCGCGACCGGCATGCCGAGCATCATGGCCTCCAGCAGGGAGAGCACGAGCGACGTCCACCGGTTGGGGTGGACGTAGACCCGTCGGCGGCAGGCAGGGACGCCCGGAAGCCGGGCGGACGCGGGTGCTCAGGCCCGCGTCCGGATACGGATCTGCGATGGGGATGCCTGCCGCGGCGGCGAGATGAGTGAGATCAGTGAGCAGCGCAGCCCCGTGGCTGCCGGTGTCCAACGGACTCAACCTCCATGACGGCGCACGTCATCACTGGAGGCACCTGCGTCTTAGGCACCGGTTCTCCCTCCATTTCCCAGGAGATGACCCCCAAACCTCGGTTTCGGGACAAAGGCCCCGGGCAGGCACTCAATGAACATAGGGGGAGGCACATGGAGACGCCGCAGTATGTCGCGGCCCGCATACAACGGGCACTGGCGGAAGACGAGCGGAGCAACGAGCTCGGCATCCGGGTCGATGTGCGGGGCGACCACGTCTTCCTGCGTGGACAGGTGTCCGGAGACACGCATCTCCATCTGATCGAGGAAGTCGCGCGCGAGGCCGCTCCCGGCCTGACGGTCCACAACGAGGTCACGCTGGTCGAGGTGCGCGAGCCGGGGATGGAGGAACACCTGTGAGTGAGATACGGATCGCGGCGGTGGCGGACATCCATCTGGGCGAGGATCTGCGGGGACACTACCGGGCGAAGATCCGCGGCATCGAGGAGCGGGCCGACGTCCTGCTGGTGGGCGGTGACCTGACCAGGCACGGCACGGTCGAGGAGGGCCTCGTGGTCGCCGACGAGCTGCGTGACCTGCCGATCCCCGTCGTCACGGTGCTCGGCAACCACGACTATCACTCGGACGCCAACATGGAGATCTGCGCGATCCTGAAGGACGCGGGGATCACCGTGCTCGACGACGACTCCGCCGTGATCTCCCTGAACGGCACGCGGCTCGGGTTGGTCGGCGGCAAGGGCTTCGGGGGAGGGTTCGCGGGCAAGTGCGCCAGCGAGTTCGGCGAGCCGGAGACCAAGGCCTTCGTCCGGCATACCAGGGAGATCGCCGACAGGTGGCGGTACGCCCTCAAGGGCCTGGACACGGACCACAAGATCGTCCTCAGCCACTACTCCCCGGTCAAGGACACCCTGGCGGGTGAGCCGCATGAGATCTATCCGTTCCTCGGCAGCTATCTGCTGGCCGAGGCGGCCGACGCGGAGGGCGCCGACCTGTTCGTGCACGGTCACGCGCACGCGGGCACCGAGAAGGGCATGACCCCCTGTGGGATCCGCGTTCGCAATGTCGCTTTGCCGGTTCTCAGGCGCGCGTACGCCATCTACCGCCTTAACGGAGACGGCGCCTGACCTGCCGCCTCAACGGAGACGCCGGCTGATCAGGGATTGAAGATGCTGACGCCGCCCGGGCCGACGAGGAACCCGAGCACGATGAGGACGATGCCCCACAGGATGTCGCGACGGGCCAGGATGACGTAGATCCCGGCGATCACCAGAACCACGGCGATGATCCAAAGCAATGTAGCCATGCCTCTTCACTGCCCTGGGGTATCGGCTCAAACATCACCACGCTCGCGGCGGGATGAAATTTGCGCCCGGGCACGGGGGAGGTGACGTTTGCTTTGCCCGGTTCGGGCAGGTGGGTGCCATGACCAAGTTTGGATATTTCCTCATATGCGAGGAGCACAACCCCAAAGAGCTGGTACGGCTGGCCAAGCCGGCGGAGCGGGCCGGCTTCGAGGGGCTGTGGATCTCCGACCTGAGCAGGACGGGTTCTTCTCCTTCTACGCCTCCGAGATCCTGCCGCCTCACGGTCGACGCGCTCCTTGGGATTCTCCGCCGGATTCTCAGCCGGATTGGGGATCTTTTCCGTACGGCCTGCTCGGGCACGGTTTGTCTCATTCATCGGAGGCCTTCGTCAGCCTGACACCTCTCCGGCGGTACCCGTCCGGAGAGTCGCCCGGCGGCGATCAACACTGCGACCGCCCCGCCGTACGCTGCGAGAACGCGTGAACAGGACCTGAGCGGGCGGTCCTGCTCGCCCTCATACGCGCGTGCGGTCTCCTGGAGGGTCTCGGCCATTCGCCGCACCTACCCTGGATTGTTTACACCGAACATCCTGGGGAAATCGAGGCAAGTGGGCAGTCACAGTCACGCTGTCACCGACGCGATCCTGGAGACGCTCAAACGTTCGGGAGCGGGGCTCAAGGAAGCCGGTGTGCGGTTCGCGCTGGCCGGTGGGTGTGCGGGGTATGCCAGGGGGGCGGCTCCGTCGCTTCATGACGTCGACTTCGCGCTCATGGAGGAAGACGTTCCGCTGGCCCTCAAAACCCTTGAAACCCTCGGCTTCCGCATCGTGAAACCGCCAGAGGACTGGCTCTTCAAGGCGTACGACGAAGAGGGCGTGCTGGTCGACCTGATCTTCTCGCTCGCCGACCGGCCCGTCACCGAGGCCATGATCGCTCGCTCGGAACTGCTCAGCGCCGCCGCGCTCAGCCTGCCCGTCCTTGAGGCGACCGACCTGGTGATCTCCTGGATCCTGCCGATGTCCGAGCACAGCTGCGACTACGGGGCGTTGCTGCCCATGGTTCGCGCCATGCGTGAGCAGGTCGACTGGGACAGGGTCGCGTCGGTGGTGGCGCCGTCGCCGTACGCCTCGACGTTTCTCACCCTGCTCCAACGCCTGGGCGTCATCGCGCCCACGTCGCCGTCCCCTGACAGCACCTGGCCCTGACACTCGGCCACGGGAAAGGGGCCGTGACCCCATGGGCCGGCCCCTTCCGATCACGATCGCTTACAGGGGACCTGTGTACGGGAAGCGCCCGTAGTATTCGCCGAGGCGGTCCCGGTAGTCCGGCTCCTTGAACCGCGCCTCGTCGAACTCGGGAGCGTTCTTGATCTCCTGCTTCGTCCTGCTGGCGAAGATCTTGCGCTCCTGCGGGTCGATCTCCGTGATCACGCTGGCGGGCAGCATGACCTTCTTGCCGAAGATCCAGGGACCGGTGTCGACGACGATGTAGCTATTGCCGAGCTCGTAAGTAGCCTCGTCCACGGACCCGATCTTGCCGTCCGTGGCTATCACGTCGTAACCGGCGATGTCGAGGTCCGTTCCGGTTTCGTACACCTCTACGCGGTACGACCAAAGCTCCGGTGTCATGGTCTCTCTCCCTTCGTTAGTGAATCGCCTACCCGTGACGAAGAGACGAAACATCCCGAACGAGCAAAGCCGGGCTAGCCCCCAAGCCACCCCATCGCGGTACGGCTCCCGCCACGGGGCACGAACCACTGTGAAGTCCCGCTATCCTTGATAGCAGTCGGGCGCCGCTAGCTCAGTTGGTTAGAGCAGCTGACTCTTAATCAGCGGGTCCGGGGTTCGAGTCCCTGGCGGCGCACCCACTGGAAGAGCCCAGGTCGGCATAGCTGACCTGGGCTTTCTTTATTGGCTGACTATGCGAATCCCGGTCAAGATGGCGTTTGCGGGACGCTCGATGCGATCGTCCGTTGTCGCCCGCAGCTGAGCCTCGTCGTAGTACCGGCCCCGGCGCCACCGATTGCGGCTTCCGGGGGACGGTCACCGGCCGTTGCTGAGGAAGACAGGCCCGGTCTCGGTGGCAGAGCGGGCTGAAATGGATGCGCGTAGGCGCCGGGCGAGGGGCGGCAGGGTCAGGGCGTCGATCTCGGAAGGGGCACAGAAGCGGGTTTCGGCGATCTCGTTGTCGAGGAACTGTATTTTGGCGAGTTCGTCGGCGTTGAGGGTGCCGCCGTCGAAGATGAACGCGATGAGGGGGCGACGATCCGTGCTGGCCGGGATGACGTCGATGGCCATTAGTCGGCCGATCTCAACCTCCAGCCCGAGTTCCTCGGCCACTTCACGCCGCGCGGTCTCCAGCGGGGTCTCGCCATGGTTCACTTCGATCACGCCACCGGGGATGTCCCAGTCATCCTTGTAGGTGGTGCGGACCAGCATCACCTGCGCGTCGTCGTCGAAGAACAGCACTCCGGCGGCGGCGATCGTGACCGGCAGCGCCGCGTACCAGTCGGGGTAGGCGCCGACCGGCCCCTCGTGATCAGTACTCATCAGTCGACGCTATCCAACTCGGGTGCCCCGTCTGGGGGCTGGCCGACTTTACGCGCGGTTGATTGGCGATCACTGCTGACTCTGACCCAGAGTGCTGCACGCTGACCTATCGATGCCCGCCTCGGTGAACTCTTGGCGTATCGACCTCAGGATTCCGCTCAGACGCGTCCCAAGGTGCGGCCGGGGACGAGGGTGCCGGGCCCTGCTGGCCGCCCCGGCCGCCGCCGCGCCCGCCACCACGACCACGGCGCTCCGACCTTCCGTGGTCCAGTCCACTGACGCCGCCGCCGGGGCTGCGGCCGTCCACAGGAAGTCCGCGAACTGCTCGACGCCGAGAGGGCAGAAGATCAACGTCTCCTGGGGTGACGGCAATGTCACCACCACGGTGTACTTCAATAACCACTGCCAGCAGAAGTGGACCATCCAGCTGCAGTTCGTCAGCCAGCGGGACGTCTTCTGGAAGTGCGTCACGGTCAACCCCCGAACCAGCGGGCGAAAGAAGGTCGACAACGGCAGCCCCAACAAGGTGATCCTGAGCACCAGGCCCACCCACTGCTGACACGCGACCTCAACCCGGGGCCACCGTCCGAGAAGCACGCCGGCGGTGGCCCCGGGGCGACCGGTCGCCGACGTGCGTGAGCCTGTCTTGCCTTTTGCGGGAGTTGACTTCTTACAACTGCGCTCCTTGAAATTGTGGATCTGGTCGGGCGACCGGGAGGCGCCCGAGTGAACCCTGCGAGTGGTTCCGGATCGGGCGTATGGTCGCGGTATGGATCAACTGGAGCCCCTGCCGGAAGACTGGTCCCGGGCGTTGGCCATTGCCGCGCATCCCGACGATTTGGAGTACGGCGCCGCCGGTGCGGTCGCCGGATGGACCGCCGCCGGTAAGGATGTCCGCTATCTCCTGGTCACCAGGGGAGAAGCAGGCATCGACACCCTCCCACCGGAGGAGAGCGCAAGGCTTCGCGAGGCGGAGCAGCGAGACGGGGCCGCGGAGGTCGGGGTCTCGGTCGTGGAGTTCCTGGACCACCCCGACGGGACGATCGAGTACGGGGTCGCGCTGCGCCGGGACCTCGCCGCGGCGATCCGCCGTCATCAGCCGGAGCTGGTGGTGACCGGCAACTATCACGACACCTGGCCGGGCGGCGGCTGGAACTCCGCAGACCATCGCAACGTCGGCAGGGCGGTGCTGGACGCGGTCGCCGACGCGGGTAACCGGTGGATCTTCCCCGAACTGGTCGAGCAGGGCCTGCGACCGTGGGCAGGCGTGCGGTTCGTCGCGGTGGCGGGGTCGCCCATCGCCACGCACGCCGTCGACGTGTCCTCCACCCTCGACAGAGCGGTGGCCTCGCTGGAGGCGCACAAGATCTACCTTGAGGCGCTCGGAGACCATCCGATGGCGTCGGCGCGAGAGTTCCTGCAATGGCTCGCCGAGATCAACGCACCACGGTTCGGCGGCCGACCCGCGGCTGCATTCGAGCTGTTCCGGTTGTGAGCGGCGTTCGTTGTGAGCGGCGTTCGTTGTGAGCGGCGTTCGGGGTGAAGCGGCGTTCGGGGTGAAGCGGGGTTCGGGGTGAAGCGGCCGAGCGGGTGAGAGGCGTCCGGCGGTAGGGGCTCCGCTCCGGAGCGGCCCGCCCTGGGTCTGCCTCCCAGCCATGCCCTGGGGTCTGATTTCGGGTTATAGGCGACAGCGGCTGACCAGCGGATTCTGTGGGTGTTTTGCCTGATCAGGTGTATGAGGCCGATTTGTGGAAAGGGGGCGAGATGGCTGATGTGTCGGCTTAACGGTCGGTGAGGTTGCCGGACGTATGGCTGACGCCGACGGGAAGGGATGACGCGTACCCGGCGGCTGGGGGCGGATGTCGGTGATCGGTATGGAGCGGGCGGTGAACGCGTTGACCGGCCCTGCCGTCGAAGGGTTCGCCCATCCCGCGCTGTTCTACCATGGCCCCCGGGAGTATCTGGCCGGGACGGTGCCCTTCGTCCAGATGGGCTTGTCGTCGAACGAGCCGGTGGCGGTAGCCGTACCGGGGCGGAACCTGGAACTGTTGCGGTCCGAGCTGGGCGCGGCGGCGGAAGGGGTCCTGTTTCTGGACATGACCGAGGCCGGCCGCAATCCAGGGCGGATCATCCCCGGCGTGCTCAGCGCCTTCGCGGACGCCTATCCGGACGGCCGGGTGCGCATCATCGGCGAACCGATCTGGCCGTCCCGGTCCGCAACGGAGTATCCCGCGTGCGTCCAGCACGAGGCGTTGATCAACGTGGCGTTTTCCGGCCGTGCGGTCTCCATTTTGTGCCCCTATGACGCCGAGAGGCTGGAGCCGGGGGTGCTCGACGACGCCGCCGCGACCCATCCCGTCCTGGTGGACGCCTCCGGTCAGTGGGACAGCCGCGAGTACGCGCCCGAGCGCATGATCCAGGCCTGCAACCAGTCGTTGCCTGATCCGGTGGACGCGGCCAGGCTGGACTTCGATCAGGAGAATCTGGGCCGGGTCCGGCATTTCGCGGCGGAGCACGCGGCGGCGGCCGGGCTCATGGGCGACCGTCTCGACAATCTGCGACTCGTCGTCCACGAGCTGGCGACGAACAGCGTCGACTACGGAGGCGGCTCCGGAGTCCTGCGTATCTGGGCCGAATTCGATCAGGTGGTATTCGACGTCACGGACCGCGGCCACATCACCGACTCGCTCGCCGGCCGCCGGCCGGTCGACGCGCGTCAGGTGGGCTCACGCGGTCTGCTCATCACCAACTACCTCAGCGACCTGGTCCGCGTGCACACGCGTGAGGGCGCCACAACGATCCGGATCTATCTCGACGTGCGGTCGAACCACACGTCGGCGTCGCCGAGGGGGCACTCACGCTCAGCGATCGAGGGTAGCGTCGGACGAGAAGGACAATCAGGGTGATCGACCGCAAGCGCACACGAGACCACCCCGCCTGGTGGGGGAGGTGACGGCCCATGGCCGCAGGAGACAAGCCCCTCCTGAAAGCGGATTCGAAGACCCCGTCTTCGGCCGGCTCGACCGCGCGGTTCCAGCGGGAGGCCGAGGCGGAAGACGTGCAGAGGATGCTGGACGTCGTCCCCGGCCAGGTGGTCTGGGCCGTACCGCTGCGTGACGAGTCCGACGAGATCACCGATTTCGAGGTGCGCGCGGCCAGCCCCCACGCGGAGGACGTCCAAGGCCGGTCGGGCAAGGAGCTGATCGGCGTCCGCATGCGCCCGTCGTACCCGTCGCTGGTCGACGGGCCGGTATGGGAAAGCTACCTGCGCATCATGGAGACCGGAGACGTCGAGGAGGCCGTCCGATACGAGCACGTGGAGGCCGCCGAAGGCGTCCCGCACTGCTCGACCTTCACCGTCCGCGCCGCCCGCCACCGGGACGGGCTGATCACCTCCTGGATCCGCCACGACACCGAGGAGCGGCTGGAGACCCGTCAAGCCCACATGGAGCGCCTGGGCAACCTCGGCTGGGCCCGCTGGAACCTCGTCACCGGCGAGGCCGAGTGGTCACCGCAGATGTTCCTGATCCATGGCCGCGACCCGGCCGAAGGGCCGCTCGACCTGCACGAATATCGCGACCTCGTGTACCGCGACGACCTGCGAACCTTCGACGGGGCCGTGGCCGGCCTGGCGGACAGCGGGGAACCGTACGAGTTCACGTTCCGCGTACTGGTCGGCGGCGCGATCCGGCACCTTCGCGCGACGGCCGAGGTGACCCGGGACGCCGCGGGCAGGGCCATCGAGATCCACGGCGTCCTGCAGGACGTCACTCACTGGAAAGAGACAACCCACGAGCTAGCGTCCGTCGGCCGGCGGCTGGCGGAAGAATCGCAGCTGACCTCCTACCTCCAGCACATCATCATGCCCGTTCGGGAGGAGCCGTTCGCCCTACCGGGCCTGCGGGTCGCCGCCCGATACGATCCCGCGGAGGCCGCGCCTCTCGGCGGTGACTGGTACCAGGCCATCGGCCTGGACAACGCCGAGGTGCTTCTCGGCGTCGGCGATGTCGCGGGCCACGGAGTCGCCGCCGCCTCGGCCATGGTCAAGCTCCGGCACGCGATCACCGGGCTGGCCTTCGCCGACCACGATCCGGCGCAGACCCTCACCTCCCTCAACCGGCTGCTGCGCGGGCTGCGGCCCGACGTTCTGGCCACCGCGATCGTCGCCCGCTACCGCCCGGCCGATCGCACCCTGCGCTGGACCCACGCCGGGCACCCGCCGATGCTTCTCGTACGGCAGGGCAGCGTGGAGCGCCTGCTGCATCCCGGAGTGCTGCTCGGCGTCTTCGACGACGTCGCCTACACCTCCGCGTCGATGCGGCTCGAGCCGGGCGATCTGCTGGTGATGTTCACGGACGGGCTCGTCGAACAGCCTGGCCGCGATCTCTTCGACGGCCTCGACCGGATCAGTGAGGCCATCGTCGACGTTTTGAAGACGGCGCCGGCTGACCCGTTGTCGGCGGTCATGGAGGTGCTGGTCCCGAGCAACACCAGTGACGACACCTGCATCCTGGTCGCCAGCGTGATGCCGAACGGCCAGACAGCGACATCGAGCGGCCAGGATGCGATATCGAACGGGCGGCCGACAACATCGAGCGACCGGGACGCGACGTCGAGCGGCCAGGATGCGGCGTCGAGCGGGCGGGACACAGTCTGATGTCCGGATTCCAGATCTCGACGCCCAGGGCCGAGTTCGCGGCCGAGGCCAAGCCGGGTGCCGGAGTTCTGACCATCCGCGGGGCTCTCGACTACACGACCTATCGTGCCGCGACGGAGTTCTTCGACAGGGCCTTCACCCACTTCGGCCCCTGCCTCGTCGTCGACCTGCTGGACCTGGACTTCCTCGACTCCCGCGCGGCCGGCCTGCTCGTGGCCTGCTGGAAGCGCGCCGCCGGTTACGGCGGATGGCTGTCGGTGGTGGCGCTGGAACAGGGCACGACTCGGATCCTCTGGATCACCGGCTTGGCATCCCATATCAGCATATTTCCCACGGTCGAGGACGCCCTGGCAGCCAAGACCGCCGAGCTCTAGGGCAGGGGGAGGTCGGCATCCCGGGAGCGTGAGAGGACACGCGTCCCGACTCGAAGGGCAGAGCAGGCCCGGCGAAATCTTCTGACCCGCTCGCGGGCCGGTGACGACGACGGGCCGGAGGTCCCATGAGTGAGGGACGTTGGGCCCTGCGGCCACTGGGTAGCGACATAGTCCTATGGGGTGAGAGACGAGGAGACCGCCATGGGCAGATGGGTAGTGGCCGGGACGGACGGGTCACCCGCCGCCACGGCGGCCGTCGAGTGGGCCGCTCGCGACGCCGTACGGCACGGCAGCGGGCTGCGGATCGTCCACGTGCGCGAACAGTGGGCAGGCGAGGCCCCCTTCCACAGCTTGCCGAGTTACCACGACTCGCTGATCGAGCACTGCGAGGGGTTGCTCGAGCGTGCCGCCGACGCCGCGCGCGCAGCGGCTCCGGGCGTGGAGGTCACCACCTCGCTCCTTGAAGGAGATCTCATTCAGCGGCTCCTGCGGGAGTCCGAGTCGGCCGACCACGTCGTCATCGGCAGCCGGGGACTGGGCGGATTCAGCGGGCTGCTGCTGGGCTCGGTCGGCATGGGTGTCGCGGGGCACGCCGTCTGCCCCGTGGTGGTGGTGCGCGGTGACTCGGTGACCCGCCACGACAGGATCGTGGTGGGCGTCGACGGGTCAGAGTCGTCGCAGGCCGCGCTGGCCTACGCCTTCAGGGAGGCCGAGGCCCGCGGCGCCGAGGTGCACGCCGTCCAGGCGTGGCAGCCCGCGCCCACGTCGGCGCTCGTCCTCGGGTACGGGACCATGGTCGAGGAGATGCTCGACGTGCGGGCCGAGATCTCCAGGCGGTCGCTGGCGCCCTGGCGGGACCGCTGTCCAGGTGTGAAAGTGACAGAGTCGATCGTGTGCGGCCACTCGGTCGGCATCCTCTGCGAGGCTTCCGCCGTGGCTGATCTCGTCGTCGTCGGGTCTCGCGGCCACGGGCCGATCGTCTCCGCCGTCTTCGGTTCGGTCAGTCACGGCGTCCTGCACCACTCCCACTGCCCGGTCGCCGTCGTCCGTCCCCACCAGGAGCCCTACCAGGAGGGATCATGAGCTTCGAGACCCTCACCGCGTCGGACGTGATGACTCGGGTGCTCGTCACGGTGAAGCCGGACGAGTCACCCCTGATGGCCTGGGAGTTGATGCGCCGTGGCGGAGTGCATCACCTGCCGGTGGTGGACGCCTCATCCCGGGTGCTGGGCGTGCTCGCACGGGAGGACGTCTCCGCCCACTGGTCCGGGGGCCCGGCCGAACAGTCCAGCGTCGAGGTCCGGCAGTTGCTGGGCGGGCGCAGGTGCCCGCACGTGTCGCCGGACCGGCCGCTCGCGGTCGTCGCCGCCACGATGGTCGACTCCTGCGTCGATGTGGTGCCCGTCATCGGCTCGCTGGGCACCCTCGAAGGGCTGGTCACCGCCACCGACGTGCTCAGAGCGGTCGCCGGGCGGGTGAGAGCCGGCACCGGCGCCACAGACGTTACGGCCGGACTCTTCCGGCTGGAGCCGCTGCTGCCGCCGAAGCCTCCCGAGAACGCGTGACCGCGCGGTGCCGCTGCTGCCGCCGTAACCTCCCCGGGCCAAAGCACGCCGTGATCCAGCGCGTTCGGGGCGGTGTCACCCCACGATAATGACGCTTTCTTGACTGCGCGATCATGTAGGTTTCCCCCCCTCGCGTCAGTAGTGTGCTGTCGTCTTCAGGCGCATTTGGCGTGGAGGTGAAGACGTTGGCCAAGGCGGCCCAGCCTGCTGGAGCGGGAGACAGGGCGCTGCGCACGTGGCTGCTCGAAGGCTTGCAGACGGACCGCAAGCAGATCGAGCACGGCCCGCATCGGAAGCATGCCTGGTGGCGGGTCATGTGCCTCACGGGTGTCGACTACTTCTCCACGCTGGGCTATCAGCCGAGCATCGCGGCACTCGCGGCGGGCCTGCTGTCTCCGGTGGCGACCCTGTTCCTCGTCCTGCTGACCCTGTTCGGCGCGCTGCCCGTCTATCGGCGGGTGGCCGCGGAGAGCCCGGACGGGCAGGGCTCGATCCACATGCTGGAACGGCTGGCGCCGCAGTGGTGGGGAAAGCTGTTGGTGCTCGTCCTGCTCGGGTTCGCCGCCACGGACTTCGTGATCACGATGACGCTGTCGGCCGCCGACGCGACCGCCCACATCCTGGAGAACCCCTTCGTTCCCGATTTCCTCGGCGGTCAGCGCCTCGGCGTCACGCTGCTGCTGCTGGGACTGCTCGGCGGCGTGTTCCTGATGGGTTTCAGCGAGGCGATCGGCGTGGCCGTACTGCTCGTCGGGGTTTATCTCACGCTCAACGCGGTCGTCACGGTGACCGCGGTGCAGCACGTGCTGGAGAACCCGTCCGTGGCCCTGGACTGGAAGCGGGCGCTGACCACCACATACAGCAGCCCGCTCGCGATGATCGCCGTCGCCCTGGTGGTGATGCCGAAGCTCGCGCTCGGCCTTTCCGGGTTCGAGACCGGCGTGGCGGTGATGCCGCTGGTGAAGGGGGACAAGGAGGAGCGGATCAGGGGGGCCAAGCGGCTGCTGACCACCGCGGCGCTGATCATGAGCGTCTTCCTGATCTTCACGAGTTTCCTCACCACCGTGCTCATCCCGCACAACGAGTTCGAGGAGGGCGGCAAGGCCAGCGGCCGGGCGCTGGCCTACCTGGCCCATGGCTTCCTCGGCAACTGGTTCGGCACCCTCTACGACATCAGCACGATCGCCATCCTGTGGTTCGCGGGGGCCTCGGCGATGGCCGGTCTGATCAATCTCGTGCCGCGTTATCTTCCCCGGTACGGCATGGCACCCGACTGGACGCGGGCGGTCCGCCCGCTGGTGCTGGTCTTCACGGTGATCGCGTTCACCATCACGGTGATCTTCGACGCCGACGTCGAAGCCCAGGGCGGCGCCTACGCCACCGGCGTGCTGGTCCTGATCCTTTCCGCCTCCGTCGCGGTGACGCTGTCCGCGCATCGGCGAGCCCGGCGTGGGGCGACGGTCACGTTCGGGGCGATCTCACTGGTGTTCGCCTACACGCTGGTCGACAACGTGCGGGAGCGCCCGGACGGCGTGAAGATCGCCTCCTTTTTCATCGTGGCCATCATCGTGACCTCCCTCATCTCGCGGACGACGCGCTCCACCGAACTGCGGATCACCAATGTCCATCTCGACCCGCTTGCGGAGCAGTTCGTCAACGAGGCGAGCAGCGAGATCCACCTGATCGCCAACGAGCCGCACCAGCGTGACCAGGCCGAGTACAACCAGAAATGCCGCGAGGTGTGGCTCAATCACCGGCTGCGCAGCGACGAACCCCTCATGTTCGCGGAGGGGACCGTCTCCGACGCTTCGGAATTCGAGTTCGAGCTGCACGTCCGCGGCGAGGAGAGGTACGGCCACAAGATTCTCCGGTTCGACACTCCCACGGTGCCCAACGCCCTGGCGGCGCTCCTGCTCCATCTGCGTGACCGCGCCGGCCAGGTGCCGCACATCTACTTCCATTGGACCGAGGGGAATCCGGTGACGGCGATGCTCCGCTACCTGCTGTTCGGCGGCGGCGACGTGCCCCCGCTCACCCGCGAGGTGCTCCGCCAGGCCGAGCCGGACCTCGCCCGGCGACCCCACGTCCACGTCGGATAGAGACTATCCAGGGCCTCGCGACCCTTTCTCAGCCGACCTTAATGACCGGCTAAGGCCGGTCCCATGCCATCGGCCGAACGTTGGGGCATGAGCATCGCGACGGTTACCCCGCCTCCGGCTGAGGCGTTCGCAAAGACCCGCCTCGTGGAGGTCGTGGTCCCTGTCTACAACGAGCAGCGCGTGCTGGCCGAGAGCATCCGGCGGCTGCACTCCTACCTTTCCGACAACTTCCCGTACGGCTTCCGCATCACGATCGCGGACAACGCCAGCATCGACCAGACCTGGATGATCGCCCTCAGCCTCGCACGGAAGCTGCCCGAGGTGCGTGCCGTTCATCTCGATCAGAAGGGCCGGGGGCGGGCGCTTCGGCGGGTGTGGGAGGCCAGCGACGCGGATGTCGTCAGTTACATGGACGTCGATCTGTCGACCGATCTGGACGCGTTCCTGCCGTTGGTGGCGCCGCTGCTGAG
>JBIOWF010000357.1:0-21005 GCA_044868295.1 Microtetraspora sp.
CAAGACGGAGAGATCTCCTGTGCGGAAAACACGAAGTCACCACACCGCCCGGGCCCTGGCGGCCCGAGCGAGCTCTCCATTCCTCCCCAGGGCTGAAGCCCGGGGTCTCCTGGAGAGTCCAAGATGACGTGGGGCCGACTTGGGGATGCGGGGCTGACCTATGGCGGGGTTCAAGGAAGCCGTCGGGCGTTCCGCGACGTGGGCGGTCAAGAACATCGACGGGCGATCGCCCTGATCTTGGCGGTCGCGGTGGGCGTCCTCGGCATCCTGCCCGACGACGTGATCAGCGACAAGGCCCAATCCCAGCTGATCAGCAGCCTGCCACCGACGTCCGCCGAACGACCCTGACCCGACCGACCGGGGGGCCGCCTTCGCCGCTCCGCCGCCCCACTCTTTGGCGGAGCTTCGGCGATCACGCGGTGAGGAGCAGGACGCCGACCGTGGCCGTGACCCCGGCCAACGCCAGCAGGGCACCGGTGAGCAGGAACCTCACCAGGGGGACCCGGACGTCACGGCGGCGGCACCATTCGAACCAGAGCAGGGTCGCCAGGGACGCCCAGGGAGTGATCACCGGGCCCACGTTGGTGCCGATGAGCAGCGCCAGCAGCTGATCGTGGTTCGTGACCGGGATCACCTGCCCGGCCGCCGTGCAGGCGGGCAGGTTGTTGAGCACGTTGGACAGACCCGCCCCGGTCGCGGCCGCCCGGAAGGCGCCGTCCGCTCCGCCGTCCACCCCGATCAGCCGGCCCATGACCTCCCCGAGGCCGAACCGGCTGAGCGTCGGCACCACGAGGAACAGCCCCGAGTCGAAGACGACGAGCTGCCACGGGATCAGGCTCCAGGACAGGCGGGAGCGGGCGCGGACGGCGAAGGCGCCCACCACGATCACGGCGGCGACCGGGGCCGCCCGGTCGACCGCGACGCCCGCCACAAGGGCCGCGACGAACAGCAGGCAGGCCGCCCCCGAGATCACGAAAAGGGGCCGGTCCTCGACGACCACCGGGCCCGGCTGGCCCGCGCCGACCTGCGGGACGCGACGCTGGAGGGCGGCCGGTGGGACCGGGCCGCGCTCATCGACGTGATCGGCGTTCCCGCGCACGCTCCCGAGTTGCGCGGGGCCGCCGTCGTCCCGGGCGGGCAGGTCACGGCCGAGCTCGCCCCCGCGCTGATCGGCGTGCCGTACGGGTACCACTTCCAGAGCAGCAGGCTGCCCGAGCCCATGGCGTACAGCCCCGACGGCGGGGTCATCGCGGTGGGCAGCGAGGACGGCGGCGTGCTGATCTGCGACAGCGCCACCGGCTCTCCCCTGCGCACACTCCAGGGCCACCGCGGCCGGGTCTACACGCTCGCCTTCCACCCCGGCGGCCGGCTGCTCGCCTCAGGCGACACCGCCGGAGCCGTACGCCCGTGGGACCCCGTGACCGGGCTGCCCGCCGGGGCGCTGCCCAGCCTCCGTGGCGCCGTCTACCAGGTCCTCTTCAGCCCTTCAGGCGAGCAGCTGGCGACCGGCGACAGCGTCGGCGTCGGCGTCGGCGTCATCCAGATCTGGGATGTCGCCACCTCCTCGGAGACCGGCACGACGGGCGCGGCACGCGCCGAGCTGAGCGGCCACCGCGGTTCGGTGTGGCCGTTCGCGTTCCGGCCCGACGGGCAGCAGCTGGCGACCAGCAGCAATGACGGGACGACACGCCTTTGGGACCCGATCAGCGGGCAGTGCCGCCGGACGCTGCGCGGCCACGGCCGCCGCATCACCGCCGTCCGGTTCTCCGCCGACGGCGGCATGCTGGCGGCCTGCGGCAACGACGGCACGGCGAGACTCTGGGACGTGGCGTCGGGAGAGCGCAGACACGTGCTGGAGCGCGGGACAGGACAGCTGTGGGCGGCGGCGTTCAGCCCGTCGGGCCACCTGCTGGCCACGGCCGGGGACGACCTGGTCGTGCGGCTCTGGGACCCGGTTTCCGGATCGCACGTGCAGACCCTGGCCGGGCACACCCGCCGAGTGCGGTCGGTGGCGTTCGGCCCCCAGGGAGACGTGCTGGCGAGCGCGGGCGACGACGGCACGGTCATCCTGTGGGACCTCGCGTCGTCCTCCCCACGCGCCACCCTGCTCAGCGTTCCCGAAGGTTGGGCGGCGTTCGCCCCCGACGGGCGGTACAAGCAGGAGGGCGACGTCGCCGGCCGGTTCTGGTACGTGATCGGGATGTGCCGGTTCGAGCCGGGCGAGCTCGACGACTACCTCACCGAGGTGCGCCGGCCGGCTCTCGACGAGCCGTTCTCAACGCCCTGACCCTGAAGGCCGGTGCCGCCCGAACGCCCTGCTCCTTCGGGTCCTTCGGGTCCTTCGGGTCCTTCGGGGCAGACCTTTGCGGTCGCGCCGCTAGGGCATCCTGCTGCGCAGTTCGTGCCAGACGTCGGCCACTCGGGCGTCGAGGTCGTCCAGCGGGCCCTCGTTGGCGATGACGATGTCGGCGAGCTTGAGGCGGTCCTCGCGGGTGGCCTGAGCGGCGATGCGAGCCTTGGCGTCGTTCACCGACATGCCCCGGTTTCTGGTGAGACGGTCGAGGCGGACCTCGTCGGCGGCGTCCACCACGATGACGACGTCGTACAGCGGTGCGAGGTCGTTCTCCGCCAGCAGCGGCACGTCGTACACCACGACCGCGTCCTCGGGAGCGCTGGTTTGCAGCTCGTCCGCACGCGCGCCGACCTTCGGGTGGACGATCCCGTTCAGGACCTTGAGCCGGTCCGCGTCCGCGAAGACGATCGAGCCGAGCTTCTCCCGGTTGAGGGTTCCATCCGGGTGGAGCACGGTTTCGCCGAACGCCTCGACGATCTCCCGCAGACCGTCGGTGCCCGGCTCGACCACCTCACGGGCGATCTTGTCCGCGTCGATGACGACCGCTCCATGCCGCGCGAGGCGTGTGGAGACCTCGCTCTTTCCCGATCCGATGCCGCCTGTGAGGCCAACCTTCAACACGCCCGCAGCATATCGATCGCCCGCCCGCCGGGCCCATGGCGCCGTCCGCCGCGATGCCGATCAGACAGGGCGGCTCAAACAGGGCGGCGGAGGTGGACCAGGGTGAGGTGGTCCTGGACGCGTTCCCGATGGGTCTCGCGGTAGCCCAGGCGGCGGTAGAGCCGCAGGTTGCCGTCGGAGAGATGTCCGGTGAACAGGTCGAACGCCGTCGCCTCCGGCACGGCCCGGTGGAGCTCGGCGAGGAGGGCACTGCCGATCCCCTCGCCCTGGCGGTCCGGGGCGACGATCAGGCGGCCGACCACGCAGGTCTGGCCGGACATCTGGCCCCGGACCGAACCGACGATCCGCGGGCCGTCGAGGGCCTTGAGCACGACTCCGGTCTCGATGACCTTGCGGAGCTGTTCGAGCGACTCGACGAGAGGACCGATGAACGGGTCCCCGTACAGCTGAGCCTCGCTCACGTAGGCCGCCCGCTGCAGGGTGAGGATCTCCCCGGCGTCCTCGGGTAACGCTCTCTCGATGTCCACCACGCGGCCACCCTATCGGGCGGCACATCGCGGACTGGACTGGACTGGAGCCGTACAAACGCGAAAAGGACCCCGCCGGAGCGGGGCCCTTTCGTTTACTCAGATACCGCGAACCATCTCAGGTCCGGCGGAGAGCGATCAGCTCTGGCCGCCCGCGAGCTTCTCGCGCAGAGCCGCGAGAGCCTCGTCGGAGGCGAGGGCGCCGCCGTTGGACGGGGCCTGAGCGGGGGTCTCTCCCGAGTAGGTCGACGGGGCGGCCTCGCTGGCCTCCGCCTCCTCCTGGCGAGCCTTCTCGACCTGCGTCTTGTGCGCCTCGAAGCGGGCCTGGGCCTCGGCGTACTGCCGCTCCCACTCCTCGCGCTGCTTGTCGAAGCCCTCGAGCCACTCGCCGGTCTCGGCGTCGAAGCCCTCGGGGTAGATGTAGTTGCCGGCGTCGTCGTAGGTCGCCGCCATGCCGTACAGCGTGGGGTCGAACTCGACGTCGGCGCCGATGGCGCCCTCGTTCGCCTGCTTCAGCGAGAGGGAGATGCGGCGACGGTCCAGGTCGATGTCGATGATCTTGACGAAGATCTCGTCGCCGACCTGCACGACCTGCTCGGGGATCTCCACGTGGCGCTCGGCCAGCTCGGAGATGTGGACCAGGCCCTCGATGCCCTCCTCGACCCGGACGAACGCGCCGAACGGCACCAGCTTGGTGACGCGGCCGGGAACGACCTGGCCGATCTGGTGGGTCCGGGCGAACTGCTGCCACGGGTCTTCCTGCGTCGCCTTGAGCGAGAGGGAGACGCGCTCGCGCTCCATGTCGACGTCGAGAACCTCGACGGTGACCTCCTGGCCCACCTCGACGACCTCGGAGGGGTGGTCGATGTGCTTCCAGGACAGCTCGGAGACGTGCACCAGACCGTCGACGCCGCCGAGGTCGACGAACGCGCCGAAGTTGACGATCGAGGAGACGACGCCCTTGCGGACCTGACCCTTCTGCAGGGTGTTGAGGAACGTCTGACGCACCTCGGACTGGGTCTGCTCAAGCCAGGCGCGGCGGGAGAGAACCACGTTGTTGCGGTTCTTGTCCAGCTCTATGATCTTCGCCTCGAGCTCACGCCCGACGTACGGCTGGAGGTCGCGGACACGGCGCATCTCGACCAGGGACGCCGGGAGGAAGCCGCGCAGGCCGATGTCGAGGATGAGACCACCCTTGACGACCTCGATGACGGTGCCGGTGACGATGCCGTCCTCGTCCTTGATCTTCTCGATCGTGCCCCAGGCGCGCTCGTACTGCGCGCGCTTCTTGGACAGGATGAGGCGGCCTTCCTTGTCCTCCTTCTGCAGGACAAGGGCCTCGACGTGGTCTCCGGTCTTGACGACCTCGTTCGGATCGACGTCGTGCTTGATCGACAGTTCGCGCGACGGAATGACGCCCTCGGTCTTGTAACCGATGTCGAGCAAGACCTCGTCTCGATCGACCTTCACGACTGTGCCTTCAACGATGTCGCCATCGTTGAAGTACTTGATGGTCTCGTCGATCGCGGCGAGGAAGGCCTCCTCGGAACCGATGTCGTTGACCGCTACCTGCGGGGTGCTCGAGGTGGCCTCAGTGCTGCTCGTCATGTGTGGAATTGCTCCGAACCGGACAGATGTCGTTGTGACCGAAGCGCGGCGGGCTTGATATCGCTCAACCGGGGTCAGCTCTTCAGGGGAGCAACGGATGACCGAGCGCGAGCCCGCTCCGTCTGAGACGCGCGCGAGCCCACAGCGCAGCGATCAGCATATGAGACACGGCCTGCGCGGTCAATCCGAAGCCGCGACGCCGGCGACTAGTACGCGATCACCTTTTTCGACATCTTGGGGCGGATTTTACCTTCGAGCTTCTTCGGCACGGAGACGCTGTCCGGGTCCCCGTCGGCCGTGTAGCGCTCATCAGGGTGCTTGTCCAGCCACTCCAGCCAGTAGGCGGAGCACCAGCGCCTGCATTCACCCTTCTTTCCGTTCGACTGGATGCGCTGGATCTCATAACGGTCAAAGCTTTTCGCGTAGGGCGAAACCGACGGCTCGGCACCGGCGAGGAACACCCCGTCGAAGTGGTATTTCGTGCCGTCCCACTTCCCGTCGTGGGCGACGCCGCCCTTCTTCGGGCGAGAGCCGTACGGCAGGGCGAACGTGGTGGACGCCGGCGCGCCGAGCTTCTTGAGCAGCCGCTCCTGGCGGACGATCTGCTCGCTCACCTTCTTCTTCTTGAGCCGGTGCAGGTCGAGGTGGGCGTAGGTGTGATTGGCCACCTCGAAGCCGTGATCGGCCAGCCAGCGCACGGCCTGCTTCTCCTGTTCCCGGTCGGTCAGGCCGAAGGGGTTCTTGTTGACCCAGAACGTGGCGACCGGCCGGAAGCTCGGGTATTTGGCCGCGATCTCGAAGATGATCCCGACCGCGGTGTCGTTCTTCGGCATGCCACGGGCGTCCACCGCGAAGTGCGTGGGGTTGCCGTCGTCGAAGGTGAGCACGACCGGATGCGCGCCAGCCGGAATGTTGATATTTCCGGACACGAACTCGGCCGCCGTGATCGGCACGTAGTTGTCCTTGGCCAGTTTCTCCAGCTCGGAACGCAGTTGTGAGGGCGTCCGGTCGATGGAGGCGAGCCGCTTCTTCAGCAGCCGGTGATACATGAGCACCGGCACGAGACCGAGCTCGTTGGCCTTGTCCCTGCGCGCCGACTCGGGGGTGGCGCTGACCGGCGCGGGCAGCGCGTGGCTCGGCAGCGTGGCGGCCGGCGAGGGGGCCTTGACCCGCACCCGCGCCGGCTCGTCGCCGCCCGGCGACGGCAACAACGCCAGCACGATGAGGCCGACGGCCACGACGGCGACATTGGCGATGACCGTCGCCCGAGCAAGATTCCGCACAGTCACGAGACCCTAGTGCCCGCGCGCGTCGGAGTTCATGTGTGCCGAAATTTCCTGGCGAACCGGCGCTTTCGAACCCGCGGCCGGCCCACCATTTCGTGGCGAGCCCGCGGGGGCCTTTGGGACCGCGCCGAGCTTCCCCGGCTCCGCACGTTGTCTACTCGGCCTTCCGCGGACTCTGAGGGCACAACGCTAGCGCCCCCGAGGGGGTTATGAACCGCTCACCGCTTCATCAGTGTTTCTCGAGTGCTTCTCGGCTCTGCTCTAGTCCGCGTCGCGCAGCATGCACGTGAGGCGTGAGGTGCACACCCGGCGGCCCTTGTCGTCGGTGATCTCGATGTCGTACGTCACCAGAGTGCGGCCGCCGTGCAGGCGGGTGGCGACACCCGTGACGTGCCCCGACGTGGCCGAGCGGTGGTGCGTCGCGCTGATCTCGATGCCCACGGCGATCCTGCCGGGCCCGGCGTGCAGCATCGCGCCGGTCGAGCCGATCGACTCGGCGAGCACGCAGGAGGCGCCGCCGTGGAGCAGGCCGTACGGCTGGGTGTTGCCCTCGACCGGCATGCGCCCGACGACTCTTTCCGCGCTCGCCTCCAGAATCTCGATGCCCATGCGCTCAGGGAGATGCCCGCGGCCCGCCTCGTTCACGAGCGCCACGAACTCCTCCGGGTTGGTCAAGGTCAAGGGGATGCCTCCTGTGCGCAAGAGCGTCGGGATTCTGTCGTAAACGCAGACTAGGCTGCGGGTGTGCCGAAGACCGAAGCGACCCCCACCCGTCCGTGCCTGCTGCTCCTGGACGGACATTCACTGGCGTACCGCGCGTTCTACGCTCTGAAGGACGCCAACCTCATGACGACCGACGGGCAGCACACGGAGGCCGTGTACGGCTTCACGTCGATGCTGACCAACGTGCTGCGCGACGAGCAGCCGACACATGTGGTGGTCTGCTTCGACCGGAGTGAGCCGACGTTCCGGCACGAGGCGTACGACGGGTACAAGGCGAACAGGTCGGAGACGCCCGAGGACTTCCGCGGCCAGGTCCAACTGATCTTCGAGTTGCTGGACGCCCTGCGCGTCCCGCGCATGTCGCTGGCCGGGTTCGAGGCCGACGACCTGATCGCGACGCTCGCCACCGAGGCCTCCGGCAAGGACATGAACGTCTTGATCGTCACCGGGGACCGCGACGCGTTGCAGCTGGTCGACGAGAGGGTCACGGTGCTGATGACCCGGCGGGGCATCAGCGACATGGCCCGCTTCACGCCGGAGGCCGTGACGGAGAAGTACGGCCTGACCCCCCGGCAGTACCCGGACTTCGCGGCGCTGCGCGGCGACCCGAGCGACAACCTGCCCGGCATTCCCAGCGTGGGCGAGAAGACGGCCACCAAGTGGATCGCCGAGTTCGGCTCGCTGGAGGAGCTGGTGCGCCGGGCCGACGAGGTGAAGGGCAAGGTCGGCGACAAGCTGCGCGAGCACCTCGGCCAGGTGATCCACAACCGGATGCTGACCGAGCTGAAGCGCGACGTCTCGCTCGACGCGGACGTGACCGAGCTGAAGATGGGCCAGTGGGACCGCGAGGAGATCAACAAGCTCCTCGACACCCTGCAGATCCGCGGCGAGCTGCGCGAGCGGCTCTTCAAGACGCTCGGCACGGCCGAGCCGCAGATCGAGGAGGGCTTCGACGTCGAGGTGGCGGTGCTCGAGCCCGGCACCGTCGGCGCGTGGCTGGCCGGGCTGCCCGAGGGCCGGGCCGGGCTCGCCTTCCGCGGGGTGCACGGCAGCGGCACCGGGCGGCTGGACGCGATCGCCATCGCCTCTCCCGGCGGCGCCGTCGCGTATCTGGACCCCACGCGGCTCACCGACACCGACGAGGCCGCGTTGCGGGAGTGGCTGGGCGACGAGTCGAGGGCGAAAGCCGTACACGACGCGAAGGGGCCGCTGCTCGCCCTGTGGGCGCACGGCATGGACCTGCGCGGGCTCACCTGCGACACGGCGCTCACCGCCTATCTGGCCATGCCCGGTCAGCGTTCGTTCCCGCTCGACGACCTCGTCCTGCGCTACCTGCACCGTGAGCTGAGAGCGGAGTCGAACGCGAACGGCCAGACGAGCCTGTTCGAGCAGGACGACACCGCGGCCAAGGACCTGGGCCTGCGGGCGCTGGCCGTCCGGGACCTGGCCGAGTCCCTGGAGGCGCACCTGGAGGGCCGCGGCGGCACGCGCCTGGTCACCGAGGTGGAGCTGCCGCTGGTCCGCGTGCTGGCCGAGGTCGAGCGGGCCGGCATCGCGGCGGACAGGCAATACTTCGCGGCGCTGGAGGCCGAGTTCGGCGCGGCCGTGAAGCAGGCGACCGAGGCCGCGCACGACTCCGTGGGCGAGCAGTTCAACCTCGGCTCACCCAAGCAGCTCCAGGAGATCCTGTTCGTACGGCTCAACCTGCCCAAGACCAAGAAGATCAAGACCGGCTACACCACGGACGCCGACGCTCTGGTGTGGCTGGCGGCGCAGACCGAGCACGAGCTGCCGACGATCCTGCTCCGGCACCGTGACCAGACCAAGCTGCGGACCACGGTCGAGGGCCTGATCAAGGAGATCGGCGACGACGACCGGATCCACACCACGTTCAACCAGATCGTCGCGGCGACCGGGCGCCTGTCCAGCGAGAAGCCGAACCTGCAGAACATCCCGATCCGCACCGCCGAGGGCCGCCGGATCCGCAAGGGCTTCGTGGTGGGCGCGGGCTTCGAGACGCTCCTCACCGCCGACTACAGCCAGATCGAGCTGCGCATCATGGCTCACCTGTCCGGGGACGAGTCGCTGATCGCGGCGTTCGAGTCGGGTCACGACTTCCACCAGGCGACCGCGGCGCGCGTGTTCGACCTGCCGCCCGAGCAGGTCGACGGCGAGCTGCGGGCGCGGATCAAGGCGATGAACTACGGCCTGGCGTACGGCCTGTCCGACTTCGGGCTGTCGGGGCAGCTCAACATCCCGGTCGCGGAGGCCAGGGCCCTCAAGGACGAATACTTCGAGGAGTTCGGCGGGGTCCGTGACTATCTGGAGGCGGTCGTCGCGCAGGCGCGCAAGGACGGCTACACCGAGACCATCCTCGGCCGCCGCCGCTACCTGCCGGACCTGACCAGTGACAACCGGCAGCGCCGGGAGATGGCGGAGCGGATGGCGCTGAACGCGCCGATCCAGGGGTCGGCCGCCGACATCATCAAGGTGGCGATGCTCGACGTGCGGAAGGCGATCGAGGGCATGGGCTCCCGGATGCTGCTCCAGGTCCACGACGAGCTCGTCTTCGAGGTCGCCCCGGGTGAGCTGGAGGAGCTGAAGTCGGTCGTGGTCGGGCAGATGTGCGCCGCGTACGAGCTGCGGGTCCCGCTCGACGTCTCCGTCGGCGTCGGCCCCACCTGGGAGGACGCCGGGCACTGACCCGGCGGGTGATCCGGCCGTCGCGGGCGTTAGCGCCGGTGACGGCCGTGGTCGATCCCCGACGCGGGCCGGGCCAGGAGGCTGTGCCGCCTGCCGTACGACAGGTAGATGACGAGGCCGAAGACCATCCAGACCGCGAAGAACAGCCACGTGATCACCTGCAGGTTGACCATCAGCCACAGGGACGCGGCCACGCAGAGCATCGGGACCATCGGGAAGAGCGGCGAGCGGAATCCTCTGGGAATGTTGGGCATCGACTCACGCATCGCGATCACACCGGCGGCCACGAACATGAACGCGAAGAGCGTGCCGATGACGACGAACTGCTCCAGGGTGAGCACCGGTACGAACTCGGCGACGAGGATCGCGGACACTCCGATGAGCAGGGTCGCGCGTGACGGGCTGCGGAAGCGGGGGCCCAGTGTGGCGAGGCCGCGAGGAAGCAGGCCGTCGCGGGCCATCGAGAAGACGACCCGGGTCTGGCCGACCATCAGCACCAGGATCACCGTCGTCAGCCCCAGCACCGCGCCGATGTTGATGACGTGCACCATGAACCCCTCGCCGACCGACCGGAACGCGCTGGTCAGCGGGGCGGCGGTGTCGATGCTCGTGTAGTTGACCATGCCGACCATCACCGTGGCGACGGCCACGTAGATGACGGTGGTGATCCCGAGGCTGCGGATCATGCCTTTGGGCACGTTCTTGGGCGCGTCCGAGGCCTCCTCCGCGGCGGTGGCGACGATGTCGAAGCCGATGTAGGCGAAGGCGATGGCGGGCGCGGCCGCGAAGATGCCGAACCAGCCGAAGGCATGGGTCTTGTCGAGCACCAGGCCCAGGACCGTGGTGTGCAGCGTGTCGTTCTGCGTCGCGATCGGCACCGCGTCCGCCGGGATGTCACGGAGGTTGCTTTCCTGGAAATGCATCGCTCCAATGACGATGACGGCGCCGATCGCCAGGAGCTTCGCGGTCACCATGACCCACAGGGCGCGCAGGCCGATGCGGGCGCCGCCGGCGACGATCAGGGTGATCAGGAGCAGGATCACCAGGGTGAACAGGTCGAAACCCTCGGCTTGGCCGATCATCCCGGCGAGGAGGGCGGGAACCTGGATGCCGAAGTCGTGCAGCATCTGCGCGGCGTAGAGGGACCACGCCCGCGCGACCACGGCGGCGGCGAGCTCCATCTCCAGGACGAGGGCCCACCCGATGATCCACGCCCAGACCTCACCGAAGATCACGTACGTGAACGTGTAGGCGCTGCCGGAGGACGGCATGGTGGAGGAGAGCTCGGCGTAGCACAGGGCGGCGAGCAGGCTCGCGATGCCGGCGATCATGAAGGACAGGATCACTCCGGGGCCGGCCATGGCGGCGGCCTGCCGGCCGGCGATGCTGAAGATGCCGGCCCCGATCATGACGCCGATGCCGAGAACGACCAGGTCCCGCTGGCCGTAGACCTGGACCAGCCGGTGCCGTGCCCCGGTTCGCAGCTCGAGCGCCTCGGCCAGTGGCAGGCGGCGCAGGATGGACCGGGAGCGGGGATCGAGCACAGTGGACAAGGCAAAGCCGTTCGTGACGTTTGAGGGGAAGGCCGGCCAGCGGTTGCTCATATGAACCGAGCGCCCCACTTTGCCCCAACCAGCCACATCAGGACAAGAGGAACGCCGGTTACATACTTGTCAAAAGGCGAATAATGCCTGGTTACCCCGATCATGGCCATTCCCCACACGTCGGCAAGCGAGGCGAAAACGTGATGGTTGACGTCCTTCGCGTGGACATGTCATCGTTCGCTCACATGTTGACGCGTAGGAGGAAGTATGTGGAACATACCGAGTCGCGGCACGTCCGTCACCTCGCTGGCGATCGCGGCGGCCACCGTCCTCACGGTGGCGTCATGCGCGGCCGACGGCGGCAAGGGATCGGCGAACGCGGGGTCCGGCGCGGAGTCCACCGGGGACATCACGATCGGGCTCCTCACGAGCATGACCGGCCCGGCCGGACTGTTCGGCCCCCCCACCAAGAACGTCGCCGAACTGGCGGCGGATGAGATCAACGCGTCGGGAGGCGTGCTCGGACGCAAGGTCCGCATCGTCGTCGGCGACGACGCGACGAACCCCGACACCGGCCGGCAGGCGGCCACCCGGCTCATCCAGTCCGACGGGGCCTCGGTCCTCGTCGGCATGCACAGCTCCGCGACCAGGGAGTCCGCGCTTCCCGTGGCCCGGTCGGCCGACACGCTCTACCTCTACACACCCGTGTTCGAGGGCGGCACCTGCGACGCGCATCTCTTCACGAACGGCGAGGTGCCCAGCCAGCAGCTTCGGCAGGCCATCCCGTGGGTGGAGAAGACGACGGGCAAGAACAAGTGGTTCCTGATCGGGGACGACTACGTGTGGGGACACAAGAGCCTGGAAATGGCGGAGCGGCAGATCATCGAGTCCGGCGGTCAGGTCGCGGGCAAGGCCTTCGTTCCGCTGGGCACCACCGACTTCCAGGCCGTCATCCAGAAGATCCAGCAGGCGGACCCGGACCTGGTGATTCCCGCCCTGGTCGGCGGAGACGCGATCGCGTTCGAGAAGCAGGCGTTCAACGCCGGTGTCGGCAACGCCGCGGTCCAGCGACTGGCGATCCTCTACGAGGAGAACACCCTCGCCGGCATGGGTCCCGACGTCCCGGCCGGGATGTTCACCGCGCTCGGCTACTTCCAGGATCTGGACAGCCCGGCCAACGCCACGTTCCGCGACGCGTACGTGAAGAAGTTCGGCGAGAAGGCCCCGCCCGTGACCTCACTGTCCGAGCAGACCTACGTCGCGATCAAGGCATGGGCGCAGGCGGCGAACGCGGCGAAGAGCATCGCCGGCTCCGCCGTCTCGAGCGAGCTCGCCGGAATGTCGCTCGACGCGCCCGCAGGCACGGTCACCTTCGAGCAGAACAGGTTCGCCACCCAGCCGATATTCATCGGAAAAGTGCAGACCGGCGGTGGCATCAAGATCGAGCAGACGTTCCCGGCCGTCAAGGCCGACGAGACCTGCTCGCCGAAGTGATCGATCTCCACATGGACCAGACGATCAACCTGATCTTGGGGATCATCGCTTCCGCGGCGATCCTGGCGCTGGTGGCCATCGGCCTGTCCCTGTCGTTCGGGCTGATGCGCGTCATCAACCTCGCCCACGGCGAGTTCCTCACGATCGGCGCGTACAGCGCGGTGGTCACCGCCGGCTTGGGGCTCCCCTGGGCGGTGGGGCTGGCGGTCGCGGTCACGTGCGGGCTCGCCGCGGGAGCCGCCACGGAGATACTTCTCGTCCGGCGGCTGTACCGGTCACTGGAGCTGTCCATTCTGGCCACATTCGGGCTGTCGATCGTGATCCAGCAGATCGTCCAGCTGGTGTTCGGCAAGGACTACCGGACGATGAGCAACCCCCTGCCGGGGGCGACGACGGTGTTCGGCACGCCGTTCCCCACCTACCAGCTCCTGCTCGCCGGCATCGCCGTGCTGATCACCGGGATGGTGCTCGCCGCGCTGCGCTTCACTCCGCTCGGTCTGCAGGTGCGGGCCGTGGCGAGCGACGGACCGCTGTCCGAGACGCTGGGAGTCCGCGCGTCACGGGTGAACCTGCTCGTGTTCTCGGTGAGCACCGCGCTCGCGGCGCTCACGGGCACCCTGGTGGCTCCGATCACGAACGTCCGGCCGGAGATGGGACTGGACTACGTCTTCACCGCCTTCCTCGTGGTCATCGTCGCCGGTCGGAGGGTCGCCTCCGTGCTCGCCGCCGCGCTGGCCATCGCGGTGATCCAGAACGTCACGACGTTCTTCACCGACCCGCTGCCGGCCCGCCTCGCCGTTCTGGCGCTGGCGTTCCTCGCCGTGCAGGTGCGGCCACGGACCGTCCAACGGCTGGCGGTGTGATGTCCCGGAGACTGCTCCTCGTCCCCGCGCTGGCGGGGGCGGCCATGCTCATCGGGCCCTACGGCGGCGGGCTTCTCGCCCAGTTCCTCGTTCTCGGCACCGTCACCGCGGCGCTGGCCCTCACCTGGGGCACCGCCGGGATCCTCACCCTCGGTCACAGCGTGACCTTCGGGGTGGGCGCCTACGCGGGCGCCTGGTTCGGCCTGCACGCGGGTGGCCTCGGCTCGCTCCTCGGTCTGGTCGCCGGAGCGGCGGCGGGCGGGCTGATCGCCCGGCTGATCTCCATGATCGGCCTGCGGCAGCGGCTCGATCCGGTCACGTTCGCCCTCGGCACCTTCGTCGTGGCGCTCGCGGCCGAGCAGGTGGCGGGTCAGTGGACGGACGTGACCGGAGGCTTCAACGGCCTGACCGACGTCCCCCGCTTCCACATCGGGTCGCTCGCCCTGACCCCGGCGACGCAGCGCGGCGTCATCGCCGCCGTGTCCGTGCTCGTGATCCTCTTTCTGGCGAGCCTCACCCGCCGGCCGTACGGCGCCGCGCTCGCCGCGATGCGCGACAACGAACGCCGGATGGCGGCGCTCGGATACGACGTCGGAGCGATGAAGGTCGGCGTGTTCACGCTCACCGGCGTCGTCTCCGGCCTGATGGGCGCGGTGTACGTCCTCCAGGTCCAGTTCGTCTCGCCGAACCTGGTGGCTCTCAGCATGGCCACCAACTTCGTGGTCTGGGCCATGCTCGGGTCACGCCGCACGATCTGGGGCCCGGTGGTGGCCACCGTCGTCGTCAACGTCGGGATGAACGAGCTGGCGGGGGTGGCGCTGAACTACTGGATGCTGGTCACCGGCGTGGTGTTCGTGGCCGTCGTCGTCCTCGCTCCCGAAGGCGCGGCGGTCGTCGCTCGGCGCTGGACGCCCGCGAGCTGGCACCCGCCCCGCGAGGTCGCGCTGACGCGAGCCGCGCCGGCGGCCTCCGCGGCCCAGGGCAGGTTGATCGCACGGGCCGTCTCCTGCCGCTTCGGCTCCTATACCGCGCTGTTCGAAGTCGATCTCGCCGTCGACGAGCCAGGGGTGCACTGCCTCATCGGACCCAACGGGGCGGGCAAATCCACTCTTCTCAACGTGCTGTCGGGGTTCACCGCGGCGTCGGGCGGGTCATGGGCGCTGGACGACGTCGACGTGACCCGGCGCCCGCCCTGGGTCCTGGCCCGCGCGGGGCTCGGCCGCAAGTTCCAGGCGCCCAGCGTGGCCGTGTCGCTGACGGTGGCGGAGAACCTCGCGCTGGCCCGCTGGGGCCGGACGCACCGGGCGCTCGCGTTGTTCCGCCAGCGGTGGACGGCCGATCTTCCCGAGGAGGCCTGGTACGTGCTGAGCGGCGCCGGGCTCGACCGCCGGCTGGATGTCACCGCGGGCAGCCTGTCCCATGGGGAACGGCAAATGCTCGAACTGGCGATGACGCTGACGGCGGGCTGCACGGTCCTGCTCCTCGACGAGCCGACGGCCGGGATGACCCGCGCCGAGACGGCGCAGGTCGGCGAGGTGCTCCTGGGGCTCGCCCGGGATCATCGGCTGCCGATCCTGGTCGTGGAGCACGACATGGCGTTCATCCGGAGCGTCGCCACTCGCGTCACCGTGCTGCGCGACGGCATGACCATGGTGTCGGGGACGGTCCAGCAGATCGAAGCCAATCCCGAGGTACGCGCGATCTACCTCGGCCGAGCGGGCGGAGTCCGGTCGTGAACGCTCTGGAGACACGTGGCCTGGCGGCCGGCTACGAGGGCACCATCGTCGTGCAGGGCGTGGACCTGGCGGTCGCGCCCGGGGAGGTCGTCGCCCTCCTCGGCCGGAACGGCGTGGGGAAGACCACGCTCGTGTCGGCCGTGGCGGGAACGCTTCCCGGCAGCGCCGGATCGGTGAAGATGGGGCGTCATGACGTCACGGGCTGGGCCGCGTCCCGGCGTCACCGAGCCGGGCTGCGGCTGGTCGCGCAGGACAGGCCGGTGCTCGGCGAGCTCACCGTCGTCGAGAACCTCCGTCTTGCGGGCATCCGCGACATGTCACGCGTGATCGAGTTGTTCCCGTTCCTGGCCGGCCGGGAGCACCAGAGGGCCGCGACCCTCTCCGGAGGTCAGCAGAAGATGCTGGCCATCGCCCGGACCATGTGCTCGCCCGGATCGGTCTGCGTCCTCGACGAGCCGACGGAGGGGCTTCAGCCCGCCAACGTGGCCCGCTTCGCCGACGCGGTGGGCGAGATCGCCGCGGCGGGCGTCGCGGTGCTCCTCGCGGAGCAGCACCTCGAACTGGCGCTGTCGGTCGCCGACCGCTGGTATCTGATGGAGAAGGGTCAGGTGGTGGAGGAAGGCGAGGTCACCGGCGACACCCTGGCGCACGTGGCGTGGCGGATGTCGCCATGAGGTCCCGTCCCCGGAGTCGAGGTCCCGCCGGAGACATCGGAACGATATGACGCTAGAGTCAACGCGTCGATACGCGCTCGCGCGTTGACCTAGCGAGGAGTCCCAGGTGGTGAACGACGACAGCCACGAGAGCGATCAGGTGTTCCGCGCTCTCAGCGATCCGACGCGACGGGCCATCCTCGCCCTGCTGGCCGCGGAAGGGGAGCCCACCGCGGGCGACATCGCGACGCAGTTCCCGTCCATCGGCAGAACCGCCGTGTCCGCCCATCTCCGTGTCCTGCGCGACGCCCGGCTGATCTCGGAAGTGCGGGACGGGAAGCACCGGCGATACCGGCTCGGCCCCAACCGGGCGGCCACGGCGATCACCTTCCTGCAACAGATCTACGCGCAGTCGCTCCCTTCGGACGAGCCTTCCGCTCGTACGGCCGGGCAGGACGGCGCCCGCCGTACGGGCAGCGTCTAGGCCACAGAGATCCCCGCCCCGCACCGAGGTGCCGAGGTCATGGCCACCTGAGGGAGTGCACGTGAACGACATCGTCCTCGTCAACGAGACCCACATAGACGTGCCGCCGCCGGAGGCGTTCGCCCGATTCGGGCGGACCGACGCCGCCGGGTGGATGTTCAGCGCCCAGGTCGGCGAGATGAGGCCGGGCTCCGCCGTCAGCGTCGAGATCCCGCTCCCCCACGCCAGGCCCGGCTCGGGCGCGTCCGTGCGGGGCACGGCGAGGATCGTGGAGGCGCGGCCCTACCGGCGGATCGTTTTGCTCCACGAGACGCCGTGGACCGGTCGCGTCACCCTGACCTTCACCCCAGAGCCCGGCGGGACGCGGATGCGGGCGGTCGCCGAGCTCGACGAGAACGCCCTCGACTGGATTTCCGGCCGTCTATGGGGCAGCTCCCCCGGCGACGGCGGCGCCACGCCGGACGAGGTCCGGATCGCGCTGCTGACGAGTCTTTCGGGCGGAGCCGGACTGTTCGGGCGCGCCGCCGCCAACTGCTTCACGCTCGCCGCCCGGGAGATCAATGAGCAGGGCGGCATCCACGGCCGGCCCGTTCACGTCGACGTCATCGACGATCAGACCGACGGAGCCACCGCGCTGACGAGGCTGCGCGGCCTCAACACACGGGCCGGCCTGGCCGCCGTCGTCGGCGTGCACACCTCGGCGACGCTCGACGCGGTCAGCGGCTACGCGCGCAAGTCGGGGCTGCCCTACCTCTACACGGCCGCGAACGAGGGCACCCGCCGTCAGGTGGGAACGCTCTTCCGGCTGGGCGAGTCCGCCTCGGACCAGCTCACGGAGGCGATCCCGGCGCTGATGCGCGAGACCGGTGGCCGTGGGTGGTACCTGCTGGGAAACGACTACTGCTGGCCGCGAGAGGTGAGCCGGGTCGGCCGCAAAATCGTGGAGAGCAACGGCGGACGCGTCGTCGGCGAACGCCACGTGCCCCTCCGGGAGGCGGCGTTCGACGAGGTGCTGGAGGACATCGTGTCCCGTGGCGCCGATCTGGTGCTGTCCAGCCTGGTCGGATGGAGCTCGATCGATTTCGAGAGGCAGTTCTACGCCGCGGGCCTGCGGAGCCGGATCCGCACCGTCGCCGCCCTGATGGACGAGAGCACCCGCGAGCACCTCGGGGTGGCGGCGAGCGGGCTGTGGTCCTGCCTGCCGTACTTCGCGACGCTGGACACCGTGGAGAACACCCAGTTCCTGCGGCGATATCGGGCCGCTTTCGGGCCCTGGGCGCCGTCGCCGTCGGCGATCACCGAATCGGCCTACGAAGGCCTGCATCTGTTCGCCAGGGCCGCGCACCGGGCCCGTTCACTCGACGCGGTGGAGGTGACCCGCGCCCTGCGCGGCCTGGCGATGCCGGGTCCGCGCGGGCGGGTCGAGGTGGGGGCGGACGGGCGGCTCCGCCAGAACATGTATCTCGCGGAGGCGACCCCCACCGGATTCACGGTCCGCGCCGAGATGCGGCCCGGCCTGACCTGACCGGGCCTTGGTCGCACCCCGGACCGGCCTGGCCAGGCGCCGCCTTGGTCGCACCCCGGACCGGCCTGGACTGGTGCCCGGTCAAGGCTCGGCCGGGACTTGGCCGGGCCTTGACCGGGACCGGCCGGGGATCCGCCTTTCAGCTCAGGATCGCCTCCAGCGCCAGTCCCATCGCCAGCAGCGCCCGGTCGGCGCCGGCCGGGGCGTCGATCTCCAGGCCGGCGGGCATGCCGTTGGCCGCGGTGCCCATCGGGATGCTCAACGAGGGGATCCCGGCGACGCTCGACGGGCTGGCGTTGCGGATGAAGGTCGGGAACGCCTCGAGGGTCCGGCCGCGCAGCATCACCGCGTCGTCACAGGTGGCCACGTCGGTCGCGGTCGCGGGGGTGGTCGGGAAGACGAGCCCGTCGAGGCGGTGTTCGGCGAAGATGTGGGCGTAGGCCCGGCGCAGCTCCCGCCGCTGCTCCAGGCACCAGCGGTAGACGGTCTCGGAGACCAGGCCCGGCGCTCCGTCGACGACGCAATGCTCGAAGAGGCCCCGCACGTCGGGCCCGGCGATCTCGGCTGTCAGCGCGTCGAGGGTCAGCCCGGGCTGGTACGTCTCAAGGTAGGCGGACAGCTCCACACGGGCCTCGTAGAAGACGATCGGCAGGCCGAACTCCTGCTCGCGCGCGAAGATCTCGGGCAGCTCGATCGGGACGAGATGGACCCCGGCCTCGGCGAGCCCGCGCCGTGTGGCCTCCCACAGATCGGCGATCTCGTCCTCCAGCGGTTCGCTGAAGGGGCGGCCCGGAACGCCCAGCCGGATGGATCCCGGCCGCCGGCCGGCGAGGGGCGCGTCGTCACCGCTCAGCACGCCGTCCAGGATGGCCAGATCGGCGACCCGGCGGGCCATCGGGCCGATGGTGTCCCGGGTGCTCGAAAGGGGTGTCACGCCTTCGGCGGAGTAGCGGCCGGTGGTGGGCCGGAATCCGCAGATGCCGGTGAGGGCGGCGGGGATGCGCACCGAACCGCCCGTGTCCGTGCCCAGCCCTGCGGGCACCACTCCCGCCGCGATGAGCGCGGCGACGCCGCCGCTGCTCCCGCCCGCCATCCGGCTGGGGTCGTGCGGATTGCGCACCGCGCCGTACGCGCGGTTGTTGCTGGTGATGCCGAAGGCGAGCTCGTGCATGTTGGCCTTGCCCAGGATGACGCACCCGGCCTCCCGCAACCGTCGTACGGCCGGGGCGTCGTGTTCCGGCGTGAAGTCGCGGAGCGCGGGAGTACCCGCGGTGTTGCGCAGCCCGGCGACGTGGATGTTGTCCTTGACCACGATGGGGACGCCGGACAGGGGACCACGCTCGGACGGCGCGCCGTAGTGGCCGGAGGACGCGGCGTCGTGGTCGATCGTGATGAAGCCGCCGAGGTGCTCGTTCTCCTTCGCCAGGGCGAGACGGTCCTCGACGAGCCGCTGTGCGGTGACGCGTCCGGATCCGAGGTCGTCCACCAATCGGGCTATTTCAGAGCGGGCGAGGTCGCCCGTCGGCACGTCCTCACGGGACGACTCCGGCGCCGGCCGCACGGTGGGTGTCCTCACGTCTTCTCCTTGGGATCGGTATTCGGGTCCGCCCTGGCGGACACGACACCGATTCTCCGCACCCCAGAACAACGTGTCAATATACGTTGGCACGTTGGCACGATCGCGGCGAAGGCGTCCCGGACCAAAACCCGTCGCGCTTCACCGGTCGACCGACGATCAGCCGCGGCGGAATCCCTTCTGTGACGGAATCTCGGCGGCTCCGGGTCGCCATCATCGGCGTACGCCCAGATCGTCCCGCTCTGGAGGACATGTCCCATGAGAACACGGCTCATCGCGCTAGGCTCCCTGATCGTTCTGACTCTCGTCGCCGGGTTGGCCGCCCCCGCTTCGGCCACGCGATCCTCGGCCGCCACCGTTCTGCGCGGCCAGGCGAAAGTGACGCTGGAGACCTACGACTACTGCGGCAGCGGTGGCGGCCGCCGACTGGCCGGCCGCACCACCTACCGGTCCGCCGCGGAGTTCCGCACCGGCCCCCGCAAGGCGTACGGGGGGCGGGTCGAGCGAAATCCGTTCAACTGGCAGTTCCACGTCGGGACCATCGGCTCCACTGGATCGTTCCAGCTCGGCTCGGCCGCGGTGGCGAATCCTCCGGGAGTGCTACTCGGCTACTGGAGCAGCACCTACGACAGGAGCAGCGGAAGGTTCGCCGGAGAGCTGGTCGCCAGCCACACCGACAAGGGGACCGCCCTTAACACCCTCTTCGGCGAGGAGGTCCTGATCCCCTGCCGGCCCAGCCTGGGGACCATTCCCATGGTCTACGCGCTCCAGCGGGGCAGCCGCGTCAGCGGTGTGATCACCGGCAGCGGCGCGCGCCTGACGCTGACCGGCGCGACCGGCGAGGGTTTCTACGCCTTCCGCGTCGACTTCTCCGCTTGATCTTCAACTGCTTCTATAAAACATGATCACAATGATAAACTCATAGTAATCACCCGGTCACGAGAAGGGGAGGGCCTGTGCGGGTCCGTCAGGCCTACCGGTTCGCTCTGGACCCGACCCCGAGTCAGGCCCGTAAGCGCGGGCCAGACCGGCGCACCGGGCAGCGCCCGTCCAACCGCTGGCGGCGCGCCGACCGCGCCCGTAACGCGGTCCATCATCGGGTGTCCGCGCTACGCCAGGACGCGGTCTGCAAACTCACCACCAGCCTGGCGGGCGAGTACGGCACGATGGTGGTCTCGTACCCGCCCAATTCCAAGCTCGCGGAATACGTGTTCATCCTGCCCGTCCTGCTCGCCATGCGGAGCGTGGGGCGCGGCCGTACCGGGTGAGGTCTCGACATCGCCTGCGGGGGCGGAGATGATGCGTGGTG
>JBIOWF010000358.1:0-7966 GCA_044868295.1 Microtetraspora sp.
TCCTTGGCCGCCGGCACCGGGGTGACGTAGTTGATGTACTCGGCGAGGTGCGCCGCGACCTGCGGGTCGTAGAAGAAGTCCATGAGCATGATCGCGTCGACGGGGTTGGCCGCCGTCTTCGGGATCACCATGTTGTCGGTCCAGATCGTCGCGCCTTCGTCCGGGATCACGAACTTCAAATCGGTGCCGTCGGAGACGTTCTTCTGGAAGATGTCACCGGACCACGCCTGGCACATCCAGATGTCGCCCTTGCCCAGCGGGTCAATGTAGGCCTGGTCATAGTATTTCCGGACGATTCCAGCGTCGCGCTGCTCCTTGAGCTTGGCCGCCGCCTTCTCCCAGTCGGCCGGTGTCGACTTCTCTGGATCGACCCCGATCGCGAACAGCCCGAAGTTGGCGATCTCCTGCGGGTCGGACATCATGCCGATCTTGCCCTTGTACTCGGGATCCCACAGCGCGGCGTAACTCGTCGGCGGCGTGTCGATGTACTTGGGGTTGTAGGCGATGCCGGTCATCCCCGACGCCCACGGCACGCTGTGGGCGTTGCCCGGGTCGAACGCCTCGTTCTTGTACCGCTCACCGGCGTTCTTGGCGAAATTGGGCAGCCTGGAGTGGTCCAGCGGGACGAGATAGCCGAGATCGACGAGCTGGCCGAACTGGACGCCGTTGGTGGCAATCATCAGGTCGTAGCCGATGGACTGCCCGGCGGCGAGCTGCGGCTGGATCTTGGCGAACCAGCTCGGGCTGTCCTGGATGACCTCCTTGTACGTCACCGAGATCCCGGTCTGCTGAGTGAACTGCTGCAGTTCTGGGTGTTTCGGATCCATATAGAGCGGCGCGTTGGCGAAGTCCACGTGGCCGTTCTTGACCTTGCCGGCCCAGTACTTCTCGACCTCGGACCGCGCCTCGGCGGACGTCGAGGGCTTGGTCGCACCCTTGCCCTGGACGCCGCACGCGGCGAGGGCGAGACTCGCCGCCGACAGACCGCTCAGCCGGAGCGCCTCGCGGCGGCCGATACGGCGCTGGATCATGCCACGAAGGAAGGCGGCATCGGTCACACGCCCGTTCCGGGCGTCGTTGGTGTCGTTCATGTGGTTTCTGCTCCGAAGGGATGAGAGCGGCTTCCAGATGTGGATGTCGACCACACGACGCCGAGACCCAGCCGTTTGGGCGTCCCCGTCACGCGGCTGCGGGGCCCGAAAGACCTATGTCGATCATGACCGACCGTAACCCATGTGGTCATCTTTGGCCAATGTCCAGACTCGTCGCTGAGCGTCGGATATCGACCTCCCCGGGCCTGCTGGGCTGCGCCACGGCCAGGTTTCAGGACTCGGAAGGCTCGTCGGGAGCGGTTCCGGTGTAGGCCGCCGTGGTTCGACCTGCTGCCGCCTGCGCGTCCGCTTCGGCCGTGCCCGCCGCTACACTCGCGTGGCACCACCGTTGGCTGCTGAACGACATGAACTGCTTACCCTCGTCCGACGCCACCCATGCGGCGCTCTCCTACGGGTCCACAGCCTGGTCCCGCCTGTACGCTGGCGCTACGCGAGCATCGCCTCGTACGCCTAGAGGAGGTGTGTACCGCGTGACACCTCGGACCGAACCCCTGCGCATCGGGGTGCTGGGGGCCGCCCGCATCTCGCCGCTGTCCATCGTCGGCCCGGCCCACGCGACCGGCCACCGCCTCGTGGCGGTAGCCGCCCGCGACCGCTCCCGCGCGGAGGCTTTCGCCGCCCAGCACGGAGTCGAACGCGTCCTGGACTCGTACGCCGATCTGATCGCCGATCCCGAGGTCGAGGTCGTCTACAACCCTCTCGCCAACGGCCTGCACGGGCCGTGGAACATGGCCGCGCTCGCGGCGGGCAAGCACGTGCTGTCCGAGAAGCCGTCGGCGAGCAACGCGCAGGAGGCCGCCGAAACGCGTGACGCGGCGGCCAAGGCGGGCAAGGTGTTCATGGAAGGCCTGCACTACCCCTTCCATCCCGTCACCCGCCGCCTGCACGAGTTGCTGGACTCCGGTGAACTGGGGGAGCTGCGGCACGTGGAGACCGTGGTCGCCATACCCGCCCCTCCCGACACCGACCCCCGTTGGTCGCTGGCCCTGGCGGGCGGCGCCCTGATGGATCTCGGCTGCTACAGCCTGCATGCCCAGCGCGTACTCGCCCGCTGGGCCGGCGGTCCGCCACGCCTGGTCACCGCCCGCGGCGGCGCGCGGGCGGGCGCACCCGGAGTGGACGAGTGGCTGGACGCGGAATTGGCCTTCCCGAACGGCGCGACAGGCTCCGCGCGCTGCGACATGGCCCACGACCAGGTGCGGATGACCTGCCGGATCGTCGGTACGCGGGGCGAGGCGACGGCGCTGAACTTCGTCCAGCCACATGTCGACGACCGGGTCGAGGTGCGCACCCAGGCCGGGGTGCACACCGAAGAGCTGGGCAAACGCTCCTCGTATACCTACCAGCTCGAAGCGTTCGCCACCGCCGTCCGCGACGGCGCCCCAGCGTCCACATGGTGGCCGCCACTCGACGCCGATGACGCCCTGGCCACCATGTCCCTGATCGACGACTGCTACCGCGCCGCCGGCTTCCACCCCCGCCCCAGGCACCGGTCACCCGGTTAAACGCGCACCGCTGCTCACGCCACCAGGTTCTGCTCGTCCAGTTCGGTCAGCTGTACGGTGCACAGTCCGCCACGCTCGGCCTTCACGTTGGTCACCTTGAGTTGTGTGCCGGGGGCGAGGATGAACTCCTCCTCGCCGGTGAACGCGGAGAAACTGCGGATGCCCACGGCCCTCACGGGCTGCACCTCGAAGAGCGTCCGCTTGCCGCGCGAGCCGAGGAACGCCTTGGCCACGCCGAGCTTCGACGTACACGAGGACACGCCCCACCACGTCACGGTCCGGCCGAGCGGGTACTGCGCCCGAAGGTCCAGCGACACCCCGCGCCACAGCGACTCCTTGCGGGCCGGCAGACGCGAGACGGCCGAGAACAAGAGACGCAGATACGGGAGGTAAGGGACGATCCGGGTGCGGTCCGGATTGCGCAGGGTGGCGTTGATCTGCCGGTAGAACGCCGACTCGCAGGTGTAGAGGTAGAGGGCCGCTACCTCGTCGGCGGACAGGCCGGTGGCCGCGCCGTCCGCCTGCTTCTCGCCGAACTGGTGCGACCGCGTCACGTGCCAGTCGAGGCCCGACAGCAGCTTGGCCACCGGGGCGACGGCCTCGCGGAAGTCCATGAGCGGGGTGTCGAACACGCCGGTGATCGCCGGGAGCTCCAGCCCCTCGTCCTTGACGCTGGCGAGCCGTTCCAGGTAGAGCTTGTGCAACTCCATCGTGGAGGCGATGAACTCCCCCATCCGGTCGGCCGTGTCCGCGTCCGCCCCGCCGCCCTGTGCCGCGGGCTTGTTCCACCCCTTGCCGGGCAGCCAGTCGATCTCGTCGGTTCCGAGCGCCTTGAGCGCCGTGTTGATGGCGTCGAAGTGGTTCCCGTCGCAGAAGATGTCGCCCTGCGCCGCGGGGTTGGGGTGGTCGATGTGCCAGACCTCGACCTCGGGGTACTTCTTCTGGAGCCGGAGCACGACCTCTTTGAGGCTGCGGGCGTGGACTCCCCACCACGCGAAGACCACGCCCCGGTCCTCCTCGGCGGCGTCCTGCTTGGCCTTGAGGATCTCCTCGACGAGCTTCTCGACGACCGGGCGCCAGAACGCGGTGTGCTGGTCGGTGGCCATCGCCCCGTCGCCGCTGGCGGTGAGTGCCGCGTTCAGAAGCAACACGCCCTGGGTGAGCATCGCCTGGAACCACTCCGGCGGCTGCACGGTGTCGTGCTTCTTCAGCAGCGCGCGGATGTCGGCGATCGGCGTCTTCTTGGGGATGCCGTGCTTCCACATCGCCGCCGCCTTGATGATGCAGCGGATGGTGATGACCTTGCCGAACTGGCTGTCGGCCCAGTCGTGGAAGGTGTTGTCGAACATGGCGATGCCGGTCGCGCTCTCGGCCCGCGGGTACGGGTTCTGGCCGAAGACGACGACCTTCCACTTGTGCGGCGGGTTGGGCTTGAGCGCCTGGAAGGTCAGTTCCCGGACGGGCACGACCTGCGGACTGCGGCCCGGGCCGATGAACGTCGCCGCGGCCGGGCGCGCCTCGATGACCGGCTTCAGGAGCGGCAGCCACGGCTCGCCGCCGCCCTTGAAGAGTTCGGCGAGGGCCAGCGGATCATTCGGATCATTCGGATCATTCGGGTCATACGGGCTATCCGAGCCATTCGAGCTATTCGGGTCGGATGGGGCAGGCGACGGGGTGGGGGCGTTGATGTCGCTCATCGTGGGCTCCCGGATCGGCGAGCCGTACCGGTGACGGAACGGCTGATTGGGGTGGGGGAATGTGCCGCGCGAGACCCCGGACGCGCCCTGGGAGACCCAGAAAGCCCACCCGTTGAAGTGGGCTGGGCTTTCCTGTCGTGGGCGTCAGGTTACGTTGCGGCCTGGTCCGCTAAAGGATCACGGCAGGGTAACCCGGAGGCAATGCGTTCGCAAACACGGAGATCGTCCCGAATCTCCGACCAACATCGGTTTGTCGGTGGGGCACGGTAGCTTCCTCGATGTTGGAAACCCCTCCCCCGCATCTGGAGTGAGCCGTGACTGTCAAGCCCGTGAAGCCGCCGCTCAAGGTGGTGCTGGTGGATGTCAACGCGAAGGTGGTTGAGGCGTGGCTGGCGGCCTTCGCCGACACCCCCGAGGTCGAGATCTGCAAGGGGTCGATCCTCGGCCAGCACGTCGATGCCTGGGTCAGCCCGACCAACTCCCGGGGGCGGATGGACGGCGGGGTCGACGCGGCCGTCAAGCGGCACCTTGGGGCGGGGATCCAGCTGCGCGTCCAGCGGGCGATCCGCGACCGGTTCGGCGGGTCACTTCCGGTGGGAAGTGCCGTGTGCGTGTCGTCCGGGGCGACCAACCCGAAGTTCCTGATCTCGACGCCGACGATGGTGCAGTCAGCGCAAGACGTGAGTGAGACGCTGAACGTGGCTCTGGCATGCGCCGCCGCGTTCCAGGCCATCCACATGCAGAACGAGAAGAAGCCGGGCAGCATCGAGTCGGTGGCACTCGTCGGCATGGGCGCGGCGACGGGCAAGGTGCCGCCGCAGGTGTGCGCCAACTTGATGTGGACCGGCTACACCCTGTTCAACGACTACTCCTTCCGGGACTACGACAACCTGCGGGAGACGATCCGCGAGCAACTCGGCGACATCGAGAGCCGCCCCGAGGAGGAGCGGGTGCGCATCAAGCCCCCCGCCGACCGGCCCCGTCGTTGACGCGGTGAACGCGTCCCGTGCCGAGCCGCTCCGCCCTTACTCAGCAGCCGCAGATCCTCATGAACGCGCTGACCGTCGACACGTCGACCGGCACCTGCACGATCATGCTTCGCCCCACGCCCGGTCCCAAGACGGTGTGCCTGACCACGACCCAGCCGCAGGCGTTCACCTTCAGCACCGCTCTGCCCTGCAAGTTCACCCTCTCGTTGCTCATTCGGACAGGACCGGCGCGCCGGGGAAGGGTTCCACGCGTTAGACCTCGGTGGTTGATCGATAGTTCGGCACGAGATTCCCTCTCTCGGCCACTGTCCCGGCCACCTCGGTGAAGGCGGCGAGCACGGGCTTGACATGGAGATCTCTGTTGTGCGAACTTGCATACAAGAGCTTCAGCATGCAAGGATGGTTTCGTGGACACCCCCCGAACCCGCCAGCCAGCCGCGCCGGCGCTCGCCCCCGTCGGACGGGACCGCGTGCGCCAGCGCACCTCCGACCGTGTCTACGACGAGCTCGCCGCCACCATCCGCACCCGCGGATACCGGCGGGAGCCTCGTTGTCGGAGACCCATCTGGCCGAGCAACTGCACATCAGCCGCACGCCGCTGCGCGAGGCCATCGCCAGACTGGTGGACGGCGGCCTGAGGGCGACTGGCCCGGCTGGCGCGAGGTCACCGCGGTGTTGGGCGAGCAGGTCGAGCTCGTCGACGACGACCCGTTCGTCATCTCCGCCACCCTGCTGCGCCGCGGCATAGAAGCGAGCGCACCGCCAAATGAACCGACTCCTGTGCATGGAAGTCACCGAGCACACCGTGTCCGCCAAGCCGTGGCCGAACGGCCGGCCGGAAGGGAAGACAGCATGAGCAACCGATTCGAAGGACAGACCGTCCTGGTCACCGGTGCCGCGTCGGGAATTGGATACGAGATGGCGCGGCGTTTCCTTGCCGAGGGCGCCAACGTGTTCGCTGCGGACCTGGAGCCATCCGGCGTGCCGGAGGGGACCATCGGAGTGCGGGTGGACGTGACAGATCCCGACTCCGTCGCCGCCGCTGTCGCCGCCGCCGTTGGGCAGACCGGCCGACTCGACGTCCTGTGCAACAACGCGGGCGCCTCCTCTACGACCGATCCGGTAGCCTGCACACCCGAAGAATGGGACCGGGTCTTCGCGGTCAACGCCCGCGGGGTTTTCCTGGGCACCAAATACGCCCTGCCCACCATGCTCGCCCAGCACCGCGGCGTGATCGTCAACACCGCTTCGGCCGCCGGCCTCGTCGGATTCAAGGACCGCGCCGCCTACTGCGCAAGCAAGGGCGCCGTCATCGCATTCACCAAGCAGGTCGCCGTCCAGTACGCGGGCACCGGCGTGCGCTGCAACTCGATCTGCCCCGGCACCGTCGACTCCCCTTGGGTCGGGCGGCTCCTGGACGCCGCCGCCGACCCGACGCAGGCGCGCACCGCGCTGATCGCCCGCCAGCCGATGGGCCGCCTCGGGCAGCCCGGCGAGATCGCCGAGGCCGCTTTGTATCTGGCCTCTGACGCAGCAGCCTTCATCACCGGCACCGAACTGGCCATAGACGGCGGACTGCTCGCCGGGTGACTTGACGAAAGGAAAATTATGCGACTCATGCGCCTCGGGCAGCACGGCCGGGAGACACCTGTGCTACTCACCGCGGCCGGCGAGTACTTCGACCTGCGCGGTGTGACCACCGATATCGACGGCGCGTTCCTCGCCGACGACGGGCCCGACCGTGTCCGCGCCGCACTCGCCGCCGGAGCCCTGCCCCGGATCGACGCCGACGGGATGCGGATCGGGGCTCCGATCGCCCGGCCAGGCGTCGTGCTGTGCATCGGCATGAACTATGCCGCGCACGCCGCCGAGACCGGCGCCCCGCCGCCGGAGCACCCGGTGATGTTCTACAAGGCTCCGAACACGGTCGTCGGGCCGGACGACGACATCCTGCTGCCCCACGCTTCGGAGAAGACCGACTGGGAGGTCGAGCTCGCCGTCGTCATCGGCCGCAGGGCACGCTACCTGGAGTCCCCCGAGCAGGCCCTTGAGTACGTCGCCGGATACACGATCTCCAACGATGTCTCCGAGCGCGCCTTCCAGCTCGATATCAGCGGGGGGCAGTGGTCGAAGGGGAAGAGCTGCGAGACATTCAACCCGCTGGGCCCATGGTTGGTGACCGCCGACGAAGTGCCGGATCCGCAGGCGCTGCGGTTGCGGTCGTGGGTGAACGGCGAGCCCCGTCAGGACTCCTCGACCGCCGACATGGTCTCCGACGTCGCGACCCTGATCTACCACCTGAGCCAGGTGACGGTGCTGGATCCCGGCGATGTGGTCAACACCGGCACCCCCGAGGGCGTGGCCCTCTCCGGCCGCTTCCCCTATCTGTCCGAAGGCGACCTCGTCGAGCTCGAGATCGACGGCCTCGGCCGTCAGACCCAGAAAGCGACTCGTGCATGAGCATCCGGCTGGCCCTCGTACGCATCGACGTCTAGGACAGCGGGTCGCGGCCTTCGCGCGAGCTCAGCCTGCGAAGCGTCCAGTTCCACAGCCCGAACCTGCTGCCTGGCGGCAAACCCAAGTGTCCACGGTCATGAACCAGAAGCGGGCGATTGCGGTGTGACCGATCCCCCGCGGGCTGCGGACCAAGCCGGCGCCGGGCC
>JBIOWF010000359.1:0-17888 GCA_044868295.1 Microtetraspora sp.
GTCGCGGCCACCGTGCTGGCCGCCTCCGGGATCGCCCTGGCCGTGCCGGGCACGGCGATGGCGGGAGCCTACGGCTGCAAGGGCACGTTCATTCGCTCCATCCCGGTCCCAACGGACTGGAAGGTCCTGAGCGACGTCCGGTTGTACTACGACTCCAGCAGCGGTTACAGCTGCGCGGTCAACGTGAAGCGCGGCGCGTATCGGGACATCCGGAGCGAGGTGTCCATCCAGATGATCAACGGGAACTACCGCGACGACAACCACCGGCCCGGCATCACTTTCGACCAGCAGAACGGCAAATTCAAGTGGTATGCCGGGCCCATCCGGGTGAAGGGCCGCAACACCACGGTGACAATCTGGGCGAGCACCGACTATCGCGGTGAAGAGGCGGACATGGTCAAGACGGTCAAGGGCGACAGGCGCTGACCAGTTCTTCCGCGACCTTGCCGTTCCGTGCGGCGATCTGCGGGACTGGCCGCTAGAGCCAGTCCCGCTTGCGGAACGACCGGTAGAGGACCGCCGAGGCCAGGATGATGGCACTCGTCGACACCACGAAACCCCACGGCTGGGAGAAGCCCGGAAACGGGATGTTCTGCCCGTAGAAGCCGGTGATCATGGTGGGCACCGCGATGATGGCCGCCCAGCTGGTCACCCGTTTCATGATCAGATTGAGCTTGTTGCTCTGCATGGTCAGATGAGCCTCACGGATGTTCCCGACCAGGTCCCTCAGGGAGTCGGTCCACTCCGTGGCACGCAGCACGTGGTCGTACACATCCTGGAAGTAAGGGGTCATCGCCCCGTTGCCGATCTCCCCGTTGCGTCTGAACAACGTGTTGACGACCTCGCGCATCGGCATGACCACCCGGCGGAGCGTGACCAGGCTCTTGCGGATCTCGAAGGTCCGGCGCTGGTCCGCGGCGCCGACCGGCTTGTCGGAGAACAGGGTCTCCTCCAGGACCTCGATCTGCTCGTCCATCGCCTCGACGGTGTCGAAGTGGCTGTCCACCACATAGTCGAGCAGCCCGTGGAGGAGGAAAGCGACGCCGTGCTCCGCCAACCCGGGAGAGGAGTCCCAACGCTCCAGGACCGCGTCGATGTCGAACCGATCAGTGTTGCGTACGGTCACCAACGCGTTCTTGGTGATGAACGCGGACGCCTCGGCGATGTTCAGCCGCCACGTCTTCCAGTCGAACTCGGCGGCGTAGACGCTCAGGAACATGTGGCTTTCGTAGACGTCCAGTTTCGGGCGCTGCTTGTGCTGCAGCGCGTCCTCCACCGCGAGCTCGTGGAGGCCCAGCTCCTCGCTGATCGCGCCCAGATCCTCCTCCGTGGGGTCGCACATGTCGAACCACACGAGAGCGGCAGGGTCGCCGATGTGATCGGAGATCTCGGAGACGGGGAAGCCCTCCGCCTCTAGCACCCCATTGCGGTACAGACGCGTACGTGCCATGACCAGCAAGCGTAGCGAGCGCGCGGACGTTTCCCTTCTGCCAGAGCGATCTCGCGGCCGAACGGCCTAAGCAGGGTCGACCCGGCCGATCCTCTGACCAGGGCGAAGCCTCCAGTCAGGCGAAGCCGTTAGGCGGGGCGGACGCGGATCTCTCCAACGGGCCTGCCGGCGCCGAAGAGCGGGACGGTCGCGAGCCCGGCGAGCTCGGGTGCGTCCAGCCCCACCGCGCGGATCGCGGCGACGGTGACGGGCACCCGGGCTCGGTTGCCGCCATCCTCGATCTTCACGGCGGCGGCGCGGCCGTCCCCGAAGGCGAAGGCGTCGAAGGCCTCGGCCCCCACCTTGACCAGCAGACCGGGGATCGCGCGCATCAGTACGGCCTCGGGCCGTACCGTGCCGCTCGTCCATTCGGGGTAGGCCCGCATGGCGTCGGCGATGCGCCGCTCAGAGCTGCCGGGAGCCGCCAGGGTGAACCGGCGGAACGCGCGCACGACACCGACCATCGAGACGAAGAACAGCGGCGCTCCGCATCCGTCCACCCCGCTGGCGGCGACGCGCTCCCCGGTGAACTCCTCGGCCGTGTCGCGGATCACCCTCTGCAGTGGATGAGCGGGATCCAGGTAGTTTTCGACCGGCCAGTCGTTGACCACGCAGGTGGCGAGCATCGCGGCGTGTTTGCCGGAGCAGTTCATGTACAGCCTGCTGGGCGTGCCGTGCTCGCGAATGACCTGGTGGTGCGCTTCCTCGTCCGCGGGAAGGCCCTCGGGGCACTGCAGGGCGGTCTCGTCCAGACCGGCCCCCGCGAGGATCTCTTCGGTCCCGTCGACGTGGAACCGCTCGCCCGAATGGCTGGCGCACGACAGCGCCAGCAGCTCGTCCTCCAGCGCGAGGCCGGACCGGACCATGCCGAGCGCCTGCAGTGGCTTCATCGCCGAGCGGGGCGAGACGAGAGCCGCAGTGTCTCCGTGCACCATCACCGGCGAGCCGCCCGCGTCCACGGCGTGCACCCGTGCCCGGTGAACGGACTCCACGAACCCGGAACGGACGACCTCGACGATCAGCTCGGACATAACGGCGAGTCTAGGGATTGGCCGTCCATGACAGAATGCGGGGCCATGCGTGCGGTCGTTCAGCGGGTCAGCTCCGCGTCTGTGGTGGTGGACGGTGTCGTCGTGGGCGCGATCCACGAACCGGGCCTGCTCGTGCTGGCCGGCGTCACCCACACCGACGGGCCCGCCGAGGCGGCCAAGCTCGCCGCCAAGCTGTGGGGCCTGCGGATCCTGCACGGCGAGAAGTCCTGCTCGGACATCGGCGCGCCACTGCTCGTGATCAGCCAGTTCACGCTGTACGGCGACACGCGCAAAGGCCGCCGCCCGACCTGGCAGGCGGCGGCGCCCGGCCCGACCGCCGAGCCGCTGGTCGAGGCCGTCGTCGCCGAGCTCCGGACACTGGGGGCACGCGTGGAGACGGGCGTCTTCGGCGCCGACATGAAGGTCTCACTGACCAACGACGGCCCGATCACTCTCGTCCTGGACATCTGACGCGGTGGCTCCTGCCGCCCGCCTCGCCGTGAGCAGCCGGCTGGCCGGTCTACCGTATTTGGGCGAACTGACATCGCCGGCGGGGCGGACCGTCGTGTCCTCAGCGGATGCGGCGGCGCAGGGCCGGGTCGATCTGCACGTTGCGACCGGCGTCCGGGGGCACGATGACCTCCTGGGTCGCGGCCACGCCACCGGCCAGCAGGGTGGCCTCTACGGGGACGGTCCGCTTGACGACAGCGAGAGCGATCGGGCCCAGCTCGTAGTGCCGCGCCGACGAGCCGACGAACCCGACCTGTCCCGGCTGCGCCGCACCCTCGACGGCCGATTCGGATCCGGCCCCGGCTTCCGATGCGGGCTCGGCCGTGGCGGAAGCATCGACGCCGAGCGTCACGGCCGAGCCGTGTGGTGGCAGCGTGTCGACGCTGCCGTCCAGGTGCAGGAAGACGAGGCGGCGGGGTGGGTGCCCGAGATTGTGAACACGGGCGACCGTCTCCTGGCCTCGGTAGCACCCCTTGGTCAGATGAACCGCGCCGCCGATCCAGCCGACCTCGTGCGGGATCGTCTTGTGATCGGTGTCGAAGCCCAGCCGGGGCACGTGCGCCTCGATGCGGAGCGCCTCGTAGGCCCACAGCCCGGCGAGCCGCAGACCGAGCTCACCCGCCAGACCGGCCAGCCGCTCACGCGGCACGAGCAGGTCGCCACCGATGACGACGATGTCCTCGGCCGGCTCGGGGATCGGGGCGCCTTCCGCCCGTGAAGCCGTGGCCGACGTGTCCGTCGAAGCCTCCGCGAGATCGCCGGCCGGCGCCGCCACAGAGATCACGGCGTAGTCGGAGGTCAGGTCGGCGACTTCCACGCGAAGCATGAACCGCATCTTCTCCAGGAACGCGACCAGCTCGGCCGCAGCGCCCGGCTCCACGTGGGCCCACACGGCCTCGCCGTCGTCCACCAGGGTGAGGTGGTGCTCGACTCGGCCCTGCGGGTCGAGGAGCAACGTCTGGGAGGGAGTTCCGGGAGCGAGAACGTCGAGCTTCTGGGAGCTCAGGCTGTTGAGCCAGCTCAACCGGTCGGGGCCGGAGATCCGCACGACCTCTCGGTTGCTCCGGTCGACCAGCGCCGCGCCGCTCGCCAGGGCGCGCTGCTCCGCGTAGGGGTCGCCGTAATGAGCCGCGACCGACTCATCTGGCGTGTCGGCGGCAACGGCTCCGGGTGTGTCCAGCAATGGGCTGCGCATGGCTCAAGGCTAATTGCGATCCCGTACGGCTCACGCCGCCGGAGCCGTACCCGCGTCAAGCCTTTCACCGGCAGGCTCAGCGGCATTTGCGGCAGCGGCCGAAAACGGTGAGGTGGCGGACGTCGGTGGAGAAGCCGAGCTTCTCGTCGAGGGTCGAGACGAGCCCGTGCACGAGATCGGGACCGGCCTCGGTCACCTCACCGCATCCGCGGCAGACCAGATGCACATGGTCCGCCTCGGAGGCCAGGTGGTAGGTGGGCGCGCCATGCCCGAGATGGGTGTGGGTCACCAGCCCGAGCTCTTCAAGCAGCTCAAGGGTGCGGTAGACAGTCGAGATGTTGACGCCGCGCGCCGTCTCCTGAACCCGGGAGCAGATGTCCTCGGGCGTCGCGTGGCCGAGTTCGGTGACCGCTTCCAGCACCAGTTGCCGCTGCGGGGTGACCCGGTAGCCGCGCGCTCGCAGCTCCTCGTGCCAAGTATCGGTCATACCCCGAGTTTATGAGCCTCCGGGAAGAGGATCGCCAACCGTGCACAGCTTCCGAACGAGTAATGCGTTTCGGCCCGCCAACTAATTCGCTTGCCGGGCCCTGGAGGCTCGCATAGCGTACGAAGCACGCAGAAAGGAGGTGGTCCGAGCAATGGTTGATCATTATTGGACTAGCGAGGTGGCTGTCCGCTGAGGACGTCCCAGTCCGGACCTGCGTCCGGGCGTCGGTGACGCCCAGGCGAATACATGACAGACACCGGAACCCCGGGTAGCCGGCGACCGAAGCAACCCCTTCGGTCTTGGTCCAGCCGGCCCGCCTACGACTCAGGCGGAGCGAACCCGGGGTTCTTTCATTTCCGCATGCGCCACACATGCCACTTACGCCCACGGCGTGTGCCTTGACAGTCGGCTCCGCCGGATAGATTCGAACGGTGATCGAGACCGAACGGCTGCTGCTACGGCGCTGGCGCGACAGCGACAGGGAACCGTTCGCGGCACTGAACGCCGATCCGCTGGTGATGGAGCATTTCCCCGCCGCGCTGTCCCGGGAGGAGAGCGACGCGCTGGTCGACCGGATCGAAGCCGGGTTCGAGCGGAACGGCTTCGGCTTGTGGGCCGTCGAGGCTTCGGGGGCGTTCATCGGGTTCACCGGCCTGTCCGTGCCCGGTTTCACGGCCTGCTTCACTCCCTGTGTCGAGGTCGGCTGGCGGCTCGCCCGGACCGCGTGGGGGCACGGCTACGCGACGGAGGCGGCGAGAGCCGTACTGGATCATGGATTTGGCGAGCTAAGACTGGCCGAGATCGTCTCGTTCACGGCCGTGGGCAATCTCAGGTCGCGGGCGGTGATGCGGCGCCTCGGCATGACGCACGACCCGGCCGACGACTTCGACCACCCCTCGCTCCCCGAGGCCAGCCCGCTCAAGCGACACGTCCTGTATCGGGTCAGGCCGTGAACCGGTCGCAGACGCGGGCGAGATCGGTGCCGACGCCTCCGCACGATCTCTAGGCATCAGGCTCTAGGCATCAGGCTCTAGGCATCAGGCTCGAAGTCGGCGACCTTCTTGAGCTCGGCCGAGGCGTGAGACTGTAACGGCTGCCCGACAGCGGCCATGTCATACGCGTACATGAGGCTTCCGTTGACGAGCCCGTAGAGCCGGTGGCCCGCCGTGTACTCCTTGGCGGTCGCCGTCCGCGCGACCACGTCGGTGCGCAGCTCGATCTTGTGGAAGACGACCTCCCCCACATAGATCTCGACGATGCCCGTCGGATGGGCGAGGCAGACCTCCAGTTGCCGCTCCGGCTGGATCCGCCAGAATCCGGCCTCGGTCGAGAGCGGGCGGACCTTGTTTCCGTCCTTGTCGAGCAGCCACGTGCGGCTGTCGTAGCGCAGGAACGGCTTTCCGTTGTGACCGAACACGATCTCCTGCCCGAAGTTGGCGCTCTCCATCGTCGGGTAACCGATCACTCCGGCCCCCTCCCAGCGGCCAAGCAGGAAGGCGATCGGCTCAAGGTCAGGGTGCATGTCCATAGAACAGGAGCTTAGAGGCGGCCGCGTGCACCACATGCCCACGGCCTGCAGAAGTCTCACGCACCACATGCCCACGGCCTGACGGGGTCTCACGCACCAGACGCCACCGAGCCGGGCCCGTAGCGAACGGCGTCTCCCTCCTCGCGGCCGCACCTCCCTCAACCCCCAGCGCCATCGGCTTCCGACTCGCAGGCCGCACCTCCCTCAAGCCCAGCGCCGTCGGCTTCTGATCGGCGAACCGCGCGTCCCTCAGCCCCGGCGCCGCAGCTTCCGATGGGCCGCTCGCCCGGCTTGTACGGAATGCATCCGGATGGCAGGCGTATCAACCGGAGACTAGGCTGCGAACATGGCACGATCACTCGTGATAAAGGTGACAGCGGGCGCGGACGCGCCGGAGCGGTGCAACCAGGCGTTCACGGTCGCCGCGGCTGCCCTGGCCGGCGGCGTCCCCGTCTCCCTCTGGCTGACCGGCGAGTCCTCGTGGTTCGGCCTGCCGGGCCGGGCCAAGGAGTTCAGCCTGCCCGAGGCCGCCCCGTTGCAGGATCTGCTCGACGCCGTGCTCGCCGCCGGCAGGGTGACCGTCTGCACGCAGTGCGCGGCACGGCGCGGCATCACGGTCGACGACGTCATCGACGGCGTCCGCATCGCGGGAGCCTCCACCTTCGTGGAGGAGATCCTCGGCGACGGCGTCCAAGCCCTCGTCTACTGACCCGCACGACTCGCGCCGGCCGTACGGGCCGATCGTCGGCCGCCGCGAGGCTGGACCAGGCCAGGTGCGGCTTCGCGGGCCGGAACAACGGCCGAGCCGTCACCTGTCAAAGCACGACTCAGCCGACCGGAACAACGGCGCGGCATCACCTGTCAAGGCACGGCTCAGCCGGACCGAACAACGGCGCGGCACCTGTCAAAGTACGGCCCAGCCGACCGAACAACGGCGAGCCGTCACCCATCGAGCCGTACGGCTCAGGCGGGCCGAACGACGGCAGGCCGTCTACTCAGCCGGAAGGCTCAGCCAGGGAGGACGGCGGCGAGGCGTTCGTCGCGAAGCCGTTGGTACCAGCTGTCGTCCATCGCGGTGAGCGGGCCGACAGCCCAGCGGAGCAGCAGGTCGGCGAGGCCGGGGTTGCGGGCCAGGGCGGGGCCGTGCAGGTAGGTGCCGATGACCTTGCCCGCGTGGCACCCCTCCGTGCCGTCACCGTTGCCGGTGCCGATGATCGTCCGGGACAGCGGCTTCACGCCGGGGCCGAGCCGGGTGACTCCCATGTGGTTCTCGAAGCCGGTCAGCGTCGGCACGCTGAGAGCAGGGTCGACCTCGGCGGCCAGCTCGCCTACGGCGCGACGCTCCCCCCGGCCTGAGCTGATGTCGAGCAGCTCGATTCCGGGCACCGGCTGGCCCTCTTCGCCGCCGAACACCGAACCCATGATCTGGTAGCCCGCGCAGACGGCGAGCAGCGCCGCGCCCCGGTTGACGGCGCGGTGCAGGCCGCCGTCCTTCCGCAGCCGCTCGGCACCGAGGATCTGGGGGCGGTCCTCACCGCCGCCGATGAGGTAGATGTCGCCCTGCTCGGGCACCGGGTCCGAGGACCGGACGTACACCGTCTCGACCGGGATCCCACGGGCGCGAGCCCGCTGCTCCAGGACCAGCACGTTGCCCTGGTCGCCGTACGTGCTGAGCAGGTCCGGATAAATCCAGACAAGGCGAAGGCTAGATGTCATCGCGTCACCACCGTGGGAAGCCCGGCCTCCAGGCCGGGGAGGAAACGGCTTACGGTCGGCACCTGTTCGCCCTTTCTGACGTAGGCGTGTCCGCCGGCTCCCCGGACGTAGGCGTATTCGGCCCCTCGGACATAGCCGTACTCGGCCTCTCGGACGTGGGCGTGTCCGTCGACGCCCGGGCCGCAGCCGTATCCGGCCCCTCGGACATAGCCGTACTCGGCTCCCTGGAGCGGGCGAACGTGCCGGTTTCCCCAGCTCGTGGCGGGACGGCCGTGCTCACACCGCACGGCCGAACTCCGCGCGGATCTGCTGGAAGGCGGTGTAGTTGGCGATCACGTCGATCCGGCCAGGGGGCTGCGCGGCCGTGGCACGCTCGAACGAGTCGCAAAGTTGGAAGGGAACACCCGCCACGTCCAGCCGCAGGGCAAGGTCGAGGCGGCGCTCGCCGGTCACGAAGACGGGGCGGCCCTTGAGTATGCGGTAGTCCACGTCCCAGAGCCAGGAGGTGTCGCGGCCGTCGGGACCCTGCGCGTTGACCGACAGGATGATCGGAAAGGCCGGATCCGCGACGTCGAACGCCTCCAGCCAGCCGGCCGGATTCTTGGCCAGCAGCAGCCGCAGCGAGCGCCCGTCACGTTCGACCGTGGTGTAGCGCCCGGCGACCGATGTGACCTCTCGCAGCTTCGCCAGCGCCCGGCCGGGCTCCAGGCCGAAGGCCTCCACGGTCGCCAGCGCCATCGCCGCGTTGGCCCTGTTGGCCTGGCCGGGCAGCTGCAGATCCAGCCGCCGGCGGTCGCCACGCGGGTCCACGACGTCTTCGTCGTCGAGCACCCAGTCCGGCTCGGGGCGGTGGAAGTCGCACTCCCGGCAGGCCCAGTAGGCGTCGGCGACGTTGGTCGACGTCGCCCGCGCCGAGGGCGCTCCGTTGCCCCATTCGTCCGCTCCGCCCGATGTCCCGGGCGCGCCGCGGTCGAGCGGGCCGCCGCATTCGGGGCAGCACCACGAGTCCTCGCGCCAGCGCTGCCCGGCCGCCACCCAGGTCACCCGGGCGGCCGTCGACGCGCCCCAGGTGACCAGCGGGTCGTCGCAATTGGCGATCACGTGGGCGGGCTTACCCTCCAGCGCCCTGCGCCACTTCTGGGCCAGCAGCCAGATCTCGGCCGCCCGGTCCATCTGGTCGCGGCTGAGGTTCATGAGGCAGATAACCCCGGCCTGGGTCGTGTCGAGCACCTCGGGGAGATACTTCTCGTCGACCTCAAGAACCGCGTACGGCGCGTCCTTGGCCGAGGACAGCGCGGACACGTGCCCGGCGGGCATGTTGGCGCCGAAGGCGTTGGTGGCCACCTCGCCCAGCACCCCCAGCGCCGAGGTGATCAGCCGCGTCGTGGTGGTCTTGCCGTTCGTGGCGCTGACCAGCGCGAGCTTCTTGTCCGTCGCGAGCTTGTGAAGCAGGTCGGGCTCCAGCAGCAGGCCGACCCGGCCGCCGATCACCGATCCGTCTCCGCGCCCGGTAGCTCTGGAGAGGCTCGCGGCCGTACGGCCCAGAGCACTCGCGAGCTGCGCCCGCAAGGGAAGCTGACTCATGCGGCGATCCTAGTGCAGCGCCGCGGAGATCCTTCGAAGGTTCTTTTCGATCACCGCGGGTGGGGGCCGGCCCCCGGCGCCCAGGCGGCTTGATCGACGTGCGAACACGCGCGGCCACGTTGCCATCCGTGTGCGAGCACCCACGGCCACATCGAGATCCACCTGCGAGCACGCGCAGCCACATTGGCAAGTGCCATGCGGCCACGTCGACGAGTGGGGCCTGCAGGTCAGGAAAACCGGATGCGTACCGGAATCGCGGGGGGATTCGGCTCGGTGCTGTGCGCGTAGGCGGCGAGCGCGCCGCGAAGAGTCTCCATGGCGTCCGCGCCGACCAGCGCGATCCAGGCGGCCTCCGCTTCGTTGCCGGCGGTACGCATCAGCGCGAGCACCCGCTTTCCCTCGTCGGTCAGAGCGAGGCGGCGACTGCGGGCGTCCCTGGTGTGCGCTCGCCGGTCAAGCAGGCCCTGGGCGTACAGGGTCGCGCAGATCTTACTCATCGCCTGGGTGGTCATCCCGGCCCGCTCGGCGATCTGGGTGACCGTGTCGATGCCCTCGCCGACCATGAGCACGGTGATCGCCTGGGATGGGGTGAGGTGCCCGTACCCCTCCGCGCCGAGCTTGCCGAAGAGTTGACGTACCAGTCGCTCACAGCATGCCGCCAGCAGCATGCCGAGGTCCGTACCCAAGCGACCCTCCACGTTCACGGGATGACTCTACCGGAGTTTGACTATACAACTAGGTTACGTGTTTGATATTAGTAACTCAATTACCTATCGGAGGTCTCCATGACCGTCGACGTTGACCGCACGTTCCCCACCAACCTGCGCTTCGTGGCCGACACGGACCGCCGGGTCACCCTGGCCGACCTGCGCGGAAAGGACAAGGCCGTGGCACTGTTCTTCATGCGCGCGGCGAGCTGCGCCATCTGCATGCGCCACGTCAAGGAGCTCGCCGGGATGGACCTGGCTCGCCAGGGTGTTCGCTCGGTGGTGGTGGTCCCGGGCGAGGCCAAGAACGCGGCGCGGGTACGCCGCACCGCGGGCGCCGGGGTCACGGTCGTCTCCTCGGCCGACGCCGAGGCGCACCGCGCGGTCGGCCTCAACCGCACACTGATGATGCAGCACAGCGGCACCCTCCTGGTCGGCTCCGAAGGCACGGTGCGCTACCGGTTGACCGGGGCCATGCCGACGGGCAGCTTCGACCGCAAGGAGCTCCTGGAGGCGATCAACGCACTCTGACGCACCCGCCGGGCGCACCGCTCCTGAGCCCCGCCGCGTACGACCCGGCATCACCCGTCATCGCCTTGTTGATGGTCTGCCACCTCTTGGCAGGGTTACGGCGAGGGATGGTCGGCGCCCTGAGGGTGGTCGGTGAAGGAGAGCTCGGCCGGGGTGTCGCCGTCGAAGGGGATGACGAACCGGCGGGGCCACGAAAGCACCGTCTCCAGCCAGCCCGCGGCCATGGTCTGGGCGAGGTGCCGAACGCGCTCACGCGGGTCGACGCCGATGGCCACGATCGAGACGTCCCGCTGGATGCCCTCGTACTCATCGTCGCCGAGGACGACCCGCCAGGCGAGCGCGCGGTTGCGGTCGACCTCCATCGACAGCGGGTGATGCCGCAGGGCCTTGGCCCGATGGCCGAGCAACTCCGGGCGCGCCCCGTTGCCCCCCACGTTGCCCGCCGCGCCACCCACCCCGGTGCCCACCCCGGTGCCCACCCCGGTGCCCGCTCCGTTGCCCGCCCCGGTGCCCACCGCGCCGCCCGCTCCGTTGTCCGCTCCCCCGGGCCCGTTGACGCCCTGATGCGCGTACGGCCGGCCGGCGGCGTCGGTGCCGAACAGGGCGTAGTCCAGCGGCGGCGCGGGACTGCGGAGGTTGGGCGCCGGATGGCCGAACGGGAACAGCCGGTCGACCTCGTGCAGCCAGCGCACCTGCGGGATGACCCACGCGGGCCCCGGTCGCTCGCCGGCCTGTATCGCCGGCGCGTCTCCGCCGGAGCCGAGGAGCCCGCCGGCGACCTCGGCGGCCTTCTCCGTGAGGAGCGTTGGGTCGAACCATGTCCGCAGCGACCATGCCCTGCGGGCGACACTGCGCTCGACGAGCGTGGCCAGCAGGCACTCACGACGCTTGCCGGGCAGCTCGGCCCAGATGTCCGCGAGGATGCGCGGCACGCCGGGCAGCGACCGGTTGGTCACGAACCCCAGGACCACGGTGTCGGTCCAGATCCGCAGCCATGCCCATTCGGGTGCGACGGCGAGCAGGTCGGCCTCGCGCAGCTCGAACAGCGTGCACGCCTTGCCCGTACGGCATTCGCGGCCGCAGGCGGCCGAGCGGCGGCCGCAGATCGGCGGGATGGGGCCCAGCGTGGTGCGTTCGCGGTCCTCTCCCAGCGGCACCTGGATGCGCAGCGGGCGGTCCATGCCGTCGGCGAAGACGGCGGCGAAGCCCGGCTGCAGGGAGACGACCTGGCGGGACTGGTCCTCGCTGAGGTTCATCGCCGCGCCGACGAGCTGCCGGTCGTCCTCGGCGGGCAGCCGGTGCACGACCTTCAGGGCGGTGTTCTTCACGACGTCGGAGACGAGCTTGGTCGGGATCTGCTCGGCCACGATGATGCCCTCGCCGTACGCGCGGATCTCGGCCAGCATTCCGGCCAGCAGCTCTACGGCGTGGGTCGAGGCCCGCTGGGAACCCCGGTCGCGGAGCAGCCGGTGCGCCTCCTCGATCACGATGACGTGTTGCAGGCCCGTCGCCTTCTCCTGCCGGGCGCGCATCCGCAGGTGCTCGACGATGCGGATGATGAGCGTCCCCATGAGGAACGCCTTGTCCTCGTCGTTGGCCACGTCCTCGATGGCGAGCACGACGTTGCGCTGGAGCAGGCCGCCGATGTCGGCGGGATGGCCGCCCTCGAAGAACCGGCCCGCGCTGCCCACGCGCAGGCTGCGGAGGCGGAGGCTGATGAAGCCCTCCACGTCCGCCTGGACCTCGTTGCCGTACCCGATCTCCTGGATGACCTCCAGGGCGTGCTGCTGGAGCTGTTCGAGGGTCGGCACGGCCGGCTGGACCGCCGCTCCGGGGATGCCCCCGCCGGTGACGACGTCCCAGCCGTTGGCCTCGTAGACCCGCTGCAACGCGAGGGACATGATCTGCGGGAACGGCTCCTCCGCGTCGAAGGCGGCCATGAACAGCGCCCTGACCATGTCGATGTGCGCCTGCACGGGGTAACCCGGCTCAGGTGCGAGCGGGTTGACGCTGAACGGCACGTTGTCCGGCGCCGACGGGTTGATGACCGTCAGCGGGGCGAGCTGCTCGACCCGGCCGGCCATCGCGGCGTACTCGGACTTGGCCGGCTCGATCGCCAGCCACGGGATGCCGGCCTTGGTGAGCTGCTCCAGCAGGTGCCGGACCGTCTGGGATTTGCCGGACCCGGTCGCGCCGGTGATGAACGCGTGGCGGTTCAGCGTCGCCAGCGGCACCCGGAAGGTGCCGACGGCCCGTTCCTGGCCGTCGACGATCGCCCCGAGGTCGATCAGCTCGGCGGGGCCGTGGACGTCCGCCTCGCTCGTCACGTCGAAGAACCCGGCGTCCAGCACGCGGACCCCGGGAACCTCGCGGCGCGGCAGGCCGGCGAGCGCCGCCAGCGCCCCGGCCGTGGCCGCGAACGGCGCCGCCGCCCCGTCGGTCTGGTCCTGCAGGTTGACGCCCAACGCGGCGGCGAAGCCGTACACGGGCTCGACCGCGGCGCTGCGCGCGGGACCGGACATGGCGCTGCGCAGCCGGTAGGGGTGGTGGCTCATCTCGACCGAGCCGACCAGCACCGGCGCGATCTGGCGCAGCTCGTCCGGCCCGGCCGCGCCCGCGAGCACCCGCACGTTCCACAGGCCCGCCTCGCGGAAGGCATCGAGCTCCTGCATCCGTCTCTCGGCCCGCTCCGCGTCGAACCTGGACCGCTCCGACGCGTCGCCGTACTGGCGCAGGACGTTGAGCTGGGTCCGCAGGTGGGCGACCTCGGCGTCCAGCAGGTCGGTCGGCTCGGCGACGACCACCCAGCCGAACGGCCGGGACATCAGCGTCATCAGCGTCGACTCGAACAGGGTGGGCCGCTTGGGGTCGTCGGGCTCGGGCTCCCGGTGGCCGCTGAGCGGCGGCGCCTGGCGTCCGGGACAGGGTGTCCAGACCAGATCGGCCAGATCGACGAGCCAGTCCTCGCCGATCTCGACGCCGCGCGCGCCGCCCGGGAACAGCAGCGGCTGCGGGCCGGACGAGGGGACCTCGATGGAGGTGACCGCCCGCCTGGGCGGGCGCGGCGGGCTGAGCGGCCCGGCGTTGGTGATCAGTTCAAGCGGCGCCCCCGAGCCTCGGGACAGCCATCCGATGACGAACGGCCGGTCGCGCTGCGCGGCGGACAGGACGGCCGGAAGGACCGTGACGAAGTCCCACTCCGCGGACGAGCTGCGGGACGGCGCAGTGATCGCCTGGATCCGGTACCACGGTCCGCTCAGCGGGAACGGATGCACGACGCCGTTGCCCGCGGCCGGAGCCTGGTTCATCCTCGGTTCCATTTCAGGCAGCCTCACCATGGGACGTTTCCCGTCCGACGCGCCTGTCCGGGCTCCCGTGAGTCCAGCAAATCCGCTCCCCACGCCGCGCTTGTGTGCCACCGCACGCGATCGACGTTCCGCTGACGGCCGTGCCGCCAATCACGTTCGCCAAGAGGTGGTCACCTCCACACACCCAAAGTCTTTTGCCGGCCAACCGCGCACGTCCATATTGACGATGCCCTTACCCCGCGCGGACCGTGTCATGGCCGCAAGCGCCGGTGTCACGGCCGCAAGCACCGGTGTCATCACCGCTTGCGCCAGTCGAGGCGCGGCGGCGGGGGGCCCAGGTTGGGCGGTGGGACGTCCTCGTCGGGCGTTTGCGGCTCTTCGGGCTCCGGCGCGGCGACGGCTTTCGCCTTCTCGAACTCGCCGAGCGTGGTCTTGGGGAACGTCAGTATCGCCGGGTTGGCGTCGGCCAGCCGTACCCGACGTCCCTGGGAGGTGGCGTGCGTGACGATCACCGACGTGGTGGGGAGCTGCTGGAGCTGGTGCGGCTCGACCAGGAACTCGCGGGAGCGCTGCAGCACCCCCTCGGCCACCTGCGGGGCGCTCCTCCCCCACTCGGTGGACTCGGTGATGTCCTCCTTGAGGTCCCCCTCGCCCGTCTCCTTCGTCTCGGTACGGCCGGCGCTGACGGTCGAGGTGTAGAAACCGTCGGTGCCGTTGACGGCGTTGCTGACCGTCTCGGTGAGCTGGGCGAGCTCCAGGCGGTGCTCGGTGCCGACATGCTCGCTGGCCACCCGGGCGTCCTCGGCGTTGCCGAGGCGCATGAAGGCCACGGCGGCGTGTCCCCGGCCCAGCCGCTCCCTGACGGACGGGGTGAGGCTGCGATAGGTCAGGACGAGCCCGGTCCTGGAGGTCTCGCAGGCGTCCATGAGCCGGTCGAGCACGTCGCCGCGCAGCTTGTCCGCCCCCGCGACGATGATCGTGTGGTACCACGGCCGCTCGCTCGCCGGTGACTGGCGCAGGATGTGGGTGAGCGCGGTGGCGACGTAGGTGCCGAGCACCCGGTTGCCGAACACCCCCGCCTGCCGGTCCATGCTCACGACCCGCAGCCGCGCCGGCGGCAGCCGTACGGCCTCGGAGCCGAGCGTCTCCAGCTTGCGCAGCTGCGACTCCAGCGCCCAGGCGCGCTCGATGACCACGCGGTCGGCGACTCCCCGGCCGAAGAGCGTGCCGATGCGCTCCAGTTGGGTGGCGGTGAGCAGGCCGAACCTCATGTCGTCCCGCGGGTCGCCGACCTGGGCGAGGGCCCGGAGCGCCGCGGTGACCTGACTGATGGTGGCGGTCTCGCCGAGCACCTCCAGGACCCGCTCCAGGATCGCGTTGTCGAACCCGATGTCCCTGCTGGTCTCCTCGCTCACGCTGACGACGTGCGCCAGCACGTCGGCGAATGCCTCCGGCTTGAGGGTGGCACCGAGATCCAGCCTCGGCAGGTCGACCGGCAGCACCCAGACGAGCGGGTCGTCGCCGCCCCTCTTGGCCAGCTCGATGAGGTCCTTGGCGATCGCGCCCTCGGAGAGGTCGAGCACGGTGAGGTGACCGCCGCTGTAGAGCCGGGTGGCGCCCACCAGAGTGATCAGCGCCGACCACCCGGGGAGCGTTCCCCCGGCGACGTCGACGCGATCTATCTCGTCCGGTACGGCCACCGCGTACCAGGTGAGCTGCTTGTCGAACGTGCTCTTGCGATCAGCCCACTCCCGGTATTTCGCGGCGTGCTCCTCCTGGGCGAGGACGATCTCCCGGTCGCGGCGGGCCCGCTCCCGGTTGGCTCGCTCCAGGCGATCGTTGACCCGGGCGTTGACCGCACGGTTCCCCTGGAGGATCGCGTAGCCGCAGATCCCGGCCACGCCGCCCGCGGCGACCAGGCCGATGGCGACGAACGACCAGTTCAACAGCCCCGTCACACCGAGGATGAGAATGCCACCGGCGAGGACCGCCATGAAGGTACGGAAGATCCGGACCGGGCGGTTGAGCAGATCCTCCTGGAGCCGCTCCCGCGCGACCCAGTCAGGGTCGACCGGAATCTCCTCCACGTCCTCCCGGGCCGGGCGCTTGGGCGGCGGCCCCGGATCAGGATGCAGCAGAGCGTACTGCCAGCCCAGGTAGATCCGATCTGCCTGGAGCTGGGCATGCTCGGGGTGCAGGTCGCCCACCGGCCCTCCATGTCCGCCTCGATCACAAGCGTAGGAGTTGGAATGCCTACGAGGGCAGGGTTCTCGCCATTCGGCCGCATTTCCAACCAACCCTGGGACGAATGCGGCGGATGGTTCAACTGTGGGCGTACTACCATCGCTTCCCATGACGTCATCCCCCCGTGGCGCCCGCCGTCGACGCCCGGTCCTGGTTCCGGTCGCCTCAGCGCTGGCAGCCGGCGGAATCGGCGTCACAGCCGCCCTGGGCGGCCTGAAGGACGCCCCGGACGAACCACCCCCCAAGGTGGCCCAGGGAGCAGTGATCGACCAGGGCGAGTTCCGCACCCAGTTCATCAAGGCGATCGACACCACGGAGACCGGCTCCTTCGGGGACACGAAGCGCTACCTCGAACTCGTCCTCAAAGTCACCAACATCGGCAACGAAACCACCACCGTGGGTTCCGTCCCGCGACCCGGAGACCGGGCCCTTCCCATCACCGGCTTCGCCGGCTCGCTCCTCCGCACCACCCCTGAGATCAAGACAAAGTACGGCCCCGAGGCGTCCGTAGTGAGTTATGGGATCAAGAGCAATCAGTTGCATCCGGGAATCACGACCACAGTGGTCGTGAAGTACGAGTTGGAGCGCGCCGCCACCGCCCCGTCCGCGATCACCGTCGACGTGGGGAGCTTCACCTACCGAGAAGTCGGCGCACGGGACCAGACGCATTATTGGCAACTCGTCGAAGACGACGAAGAGGACAAGTTCGTGCCGGCCGTGGCCGCCCAGGTCTCCCTTCCCGTACGGCAGGAGCATGGGTGATGGCGGTGACTCACCCCGAGACGAGAGCTCAGGCACCGTCAGGGAGCACGCCTGCGGCCCGGAAGGGTGTGGTGCGACGCGTCGTGGATTTCGTCATGGGCGTGGCGCTGGCTGCCGGCGCGGTTTATGCGCAGACGTTCTCCATGTCCTTCGAGCAGCGGAACTCCTTCCTCACCACGAAGGGCGCGATAGGACAGGCGGTGGTGACCGACCGCTTCAGCGTCAAGGTCACATCCGTGACGGCGGCCCACGCCGTGGACACCAAGGACTTCAGCGGCAGGGTGACCAAGGTCGACAGCAGCAACGTGTTCCTCCTCGTGAACGTCTCCGCCACCACTCCGCGCGATCCCATGCGATTGTCCGCAACGACCCCACCGATTCTCCGCACCGCGGATGACCGGCGCTACAAGCCGACAGACAAGGTCGACGAAAGCCTTACGCTCTTCCACAAGTGGTTACAGCCGGGATGGTGGTCCGCCGGAGTTCTGGTCTTCGAGGTGCCCAAGGACGCGCTGCCCGGGGCGAACCTCATCTTCATTCCGCCCAACGAAGTGATCGTCGACAACTTCGCACCCGAGGCGCAGATCGACCTTGGGCTGACCGACGCGGCAGCCGCAAAACTGATCTCGCAGGCAGAGGACTACCACTCTTTGGTGAACGGCTCATGAGCGAGACGCCCCCGGACGAGAATCAGCGTCCGAATCCGGACAGCCCCGGCGAGAGGGACTGGTTCGCACCGCCGCCGAGCCAACCGTCGGACATCACCTATTCCGGCCCATTGCCACAACCCGCCCCC
>JBIOWF010000360.1:0-41280 GCA_044868295.1 Microtetraspora sp.
CCCACCGGCCCGGTACCTGACCTACCGGGTCACTCAACCGAACGGAGCACCGATGGCCGCCAGCCCCAGCGCCTGCGCCGTGTGCGGCATCGACAAGCGCGACCACTACCAGCGCTGGACCCAAAACGCCGGATGGCACGGCTTCAAGCAGCCCAGCCAGAAGCTCATCAAGGCCCGCATGTTCGCCCGCCGGGCAGCCCGCCGCCTGTAACCCGAACCGCAGGAGGACCCGTGTTCATCACCTACTCCACCATCGGCGGCAACACCGTCACCTGGACCGAAGGCGACATCAACGCCGATGGCTGGGAATGCGGCGGCTGCGGCGACACCGGCCTCACCGGCTCCAAGGCCGAGGCCAACCGGCACGCCTCCGAATGCCGCGCGATCAGCAACCAGCCCTAGCCCTCACCCCGCAGGAGCACCCATGAAGCCCGTAGAGGTCTATCTCGCCGCAGACGAGAGCGTGATCACCAACCTCCCGCCCGGCACCGTCCTCCGCGTCCACCACCCCCACGAAACCCGTGACTACACCGCCACCCACCCCGACAACCCGGTGATCCTCCTCGTAGACGGAGACCAGCCGCGGGGCTGGCCTGGCGGCATCCTCGCGGCAACCTTCACGTCCCTCAGCCGGTTCGGCAGCCTCTGCCATCCCGCCGACCGAGAGGTATGGGACGTCGCAGTCCAAACGATCACGCAAGGCGGGGCCGCCATCATCGAGCACCAACTGCAGCCCTGGCAGGACGGCGAGCGCTGGGCCGTAACCGGATTCCGCGCCGCCTGAACCGCCAGTCCTCACCCGGACTGGCGGGCACGGCGAGCAAGACGCGGAGAGGGCACGCAACAACCCCGACACAAGGAGAGATCAGTGATCGTCGAAGACGACAACGGAAACGACATCGACCTGTCCGACCTGGACGACGACCGCGAGCCCGAGCCGCCGGAGCCCGAGGACGAGTCGCTGACCCTGGAGGAGATCGAAGCCACCCTCATCACCTACTCCCAGGGCTGGGGCGCTGCCCGTGACCAGGCCATCGCCTTCCTCCTGAGGGTTGCGGTCCCACAGATGCTCACCGAGCTGCGCCACTGGCGGTCGCTGGGGAAGGAGCCGCAGCACGGAGTCCTTCTCCGCAACCCCGACCAGTGGATCGTCTACGACGACGTCGAGACGGCCACGGAGGCGGCCGAGCTCCGCGGCGGCACCGCCGGGGTCCGGGACGTCTACGTGACTCCGTGGCGGACGTTCTCCAACGAACCGCCGTTCTGACCCACCCCAGCCCTCAGACCGGCTTACGACCGGGCATCCGCCAGCGAGAGGCGGGAGGGCACGACACACACCCACAACCCACGGAGAGCAGCCCATGACCACCGATGAGAAGCCCAGCACCACCATGAGAGTCCGCGTCCGCGACCGCTCCGCCGAAGCCCCCTGGGGCGTCGGCCTCACCAGCCCGGTCGTCCGCACCGTGGAGATCTCCACCCACTGCCCGAAGTGCGGCGGACCGCGCGGCATCCCGCGCAACCTCAACCAGTACGACGACGGCGCCCACTACTCCACGGACGTGTGGACCAACGACTGCGGCCACACCGACATGTACGCGGCCGTGATCAAGGAAGCCGACCAGCTGAGCAAGGCCCACCCCGCCACCTGACCCGCCAGCCCTCAGGACCCGTACGGCGGGAGCAGCGCGAGATCCAAGCCTCGCGGGAGGGCACCACACCACCCCCCGACCCCCAGCACGCCAGGAAGGCACCATGCGAACCCGCGCCGAACGCGCCGCAGACAACGCCGCCGCCCAGGCCCGCACCGCCGCCGCAGCCATCGAAACCCAGCGGGCCCACGCACAGGCCGAGCACGAGCGCCTCGAAAACGAACGCGAGCTCCTCAAGGTCCAGGCCGAGCTCGACCACGAGCGGCAGCGACTGGCGGAAGAGCATGCCGCGCGCTTGGAAGAGAAACTCGCCGAAGCCCGGCGCGCCCGCTGGGACTACGTCCGCAACCTCACCCGGCGCGTGAGCCTCGCCGTGGTCCTCGCCGGCGCGAACGTCGGAGTCAACGCGGCGGCCGTCGTCGGCCAGGTCCTCGCGCTGTGCATCGGTCTCGGCTGGTCGTGGTGGGCCGCCGTCCCGCTCGCCCTGGTCGTCGAAAGCGTCGCGGTCAACGTCGGCTACTTCGCCCACGACAAGCTCATCAAGGGCTACAGCGCCGTCGGGCTGCGCCTCCTGTCATACGGCATCGGCGCGGGCGTCGGCTGGTTCAACTACAGCCACAACGCCGACCACGAGCTCACCGCGGACTACGCCGGGGTGTTCGGCGCCGCATCCATCCTCTCCCCAGTCCTGTGGCAGATCTACTCCCAGTGGCGGCACTGGGACCAGATGCGCGGCCAAGACCTCTTGGAGACCCGGGCACCCAAGTTCACTAGAGCCCGGTGGATCCTGTGGCTCGGCGAAACCTTCTACATCTACCGGCGCGCGGTCCGCGACGGCATCGGCGACCGGGCAGAGGCGGTCGGCCGTTACGCGTCCGACTACGAGCACCACCGCGCGGCCAAGTCCGGACGCCGCCACGACCAGACATCGGACGCGACCGAACGCCAAAGCGGAGCCCCGCCCGCGGCCGACGAACTCGCAGCCGCCCTCGCACAGTGGAGCAAGGACTACCGCAACACTGCCGACCCGGCCCCGGCCGCCGCACCAGACCCGGCCGACCGGCCGACCGAACCCGCGAACCCGGCGACCATCCCGACCAAGCCCAGCCGCCGCCTCCTGATCAACCCCGGCAGCATCCACCCGGTTGGCTCGCGAATCCCGTTCATCACCTGGACGCGACCGGACCCCCAGCCGCTCGGTCACCTGCTCCTGCCGCCGCTGTCCGACCAGGAGCCGACCCCAGCCCCCAGCGACGACCCAGCACCGGCCGAGCCGCGACCAGACGATAGCCCGGGCGCGGACAAGGCAACCCAGGTCGTCAACTACTGGGTGGACCTCATCAGGACAGGCCACTACCGGTCCAAGTACGCACTCGCCGAAGAGACCGGCACCAAGCCGACATGGTGCGGCGATCGGATGGATGAAGGCCGCGCCATCCTCGCGGCCGAAGGCTGGACGTTCGACGACCGGCGCCGACCGATCCCCCCGACCGCGACCGGACGCGTCAACGGCTATGACGTGGCCGGTGTGTCGTGAACACTCACCACGGCGACGACGGCGCTCCCTTCCACTCCATCGACCCGCCCGCGACGAGCGACCGCCCGGAAGCGACCGGACGCGACCACCGAGAGGCGACCGCGACCACCCGGCCGCGCACGTCTGGCGAGCCGCATCCCGGCCGGACGATGGCTCTCGGCGGGCTGATCGTCGCGACCATCGGCGGCACTGCCGCCTGGCAGCTCCTCGGACCGTGGGCCACTGCCGGCCTCGCGACCGGCGGGCTGATGGTGGTCGGCGCGGTCGCCAGGTGGCGGCAGGGCGCCCGGCCGAACCTGCCTGGGCTACAGCCGCCCGCTTGGTCGCGACCATCGGCCCGACCAACGTCACGGCCGGGCCGGGCGACACCATCCGCGCTTGCCGCCCCGGTTCGCGTCCCGGCCGCACGCTCGACCGGCCGACCGCGTCCAGGTCGGTCGGGGCGACCGGCCGCGACCGTCCCAGTCGGGGGACGCGCGACCAGACAGCCACGACCGGCCACCAGACAATCGCCAGCCCGCGACCAGACGCCCGGCAAGACCAAGAAGAAGGCGGCCCGGAAGCCGATCAGTCGCCACGACGCCGTGTGGTGGGGTCGCGGCGCGGTCGCTGTCCTCATCTCCCCGGTCGCGCTCGTCCTGTCCGGCGCGACCGCGTTTGTCGGCGCGCTCAAGCCGGTCGGCCTCTTCGACCGGCCAGAGACCACCGACGAGGACGAGCCCGACCACGACCAGCGGGAGCCGACCGAGGAGCCAGCGAACAAACCAGCAACGCCAGCCGTACCCACGCCCAAGCCTGGACCGGCGGTCGCCCGACCCTCCGCACGCCCGGCACCAGCCAGAACCAGCACAGGAAGCCACATGTCCACGTCACCGCACGTCCACGCCGCCGCCGAGGCGATCCGCGACCACATCGGCGGATTCGCCGCCCAGAACGCCGCCGACCTGACCGGCTTCGTCGGCGGCCTGCACGAGGTCTTCAGCGCGCTCTCAGAGTCCCTGGCCAGCGTGAACACCAAGTTCAGCGACGACGAGCCCGTCCACCCGCGCGTCGTCGACCACCTTGAAGAGCTCCGCTCCATGCTCGCCGGCCTCGTCGACTTCGCCGCCGAAGCGGGGCCGATCTTCACCGCAGCGCACGAGGATGACCTGGAGCGCCTGGACAACCCGCGTCCGGGCGAAGAGAAGATGGACTACAGCCAGCAGTGACCAGCAACACGAGCAGCGACGACTGGGCGCGGCCCATCCTGGCCGCCGGGGCGACGTACGCCGCGGCGGGGATCCTCTCCGTCGTCGGCGGCATCCAAGTAACCCACGTCGTGTGGACGACACTCGCCGCGATGGCGGGTGTCGTCCTCGCGCTCTCCATACGCCAGGCCACCACGGGCAGCATCGCCTACACCATGGCCGCTATCGCCGCCGCCGGCGCGTGGCTCGCCTACACAGTGGCCGACTCGCCGTGGACCACGACCGCGGCGACGGCCTGGGCGACGGGCACGCTCCTGCTCGGCCCGGTCCATCCGGCCATGCGCTCCCACCACGCCCGCTCAGCAGCACGCCGCACGGCCGACCTGGAGGATCGGGAGCTACGCCGACGCTCCGGCGAATGGGTCGCCCTGTGGGCCCGCGCCGGCATCAAGGGCCTGGCCGAGATCCGGCGTGAGGAGACCCGCGCCGGGCTCAAGGTCTACATGGAACTTCCCGAGGACGGCCGGGTGAAGCTGGAAGACATGGAACGGGCCTGCACCCGCGTGGAGATCGCGCACGGAGCGCTGCGCCGCGGCGCGATCCAGGTCGAGGAAGGCGACCTCGCGCATGAGGTGATCGTGCACATCAACGCCATCGACGTGCTCGCCGAGACCATCCCAATCCCCGAAGACGTCCAACCGCGCAGCGGCTCCCAGCCCTTCGGCATCGGTCGGCACGAGGACGGCGGCGAGTGCCTGCTGTCTCTGGACAAGCACGCCATGATCGCGGGCATCACCGATGCGGGGAAGTCGAACCTCGTCAACGCCATCATCAAAGCGGTCGGCGAGTGCGTCGACACGGTCATCTGGGTGATCGACCCCAAGGGTGGGCGCCTGGCCGCGCCGTGGCTCCAGGCGTGGCTGGAAGAGCAGGCCGACCGGCCGGTCGTCGACTGGGTGGCCACGAAGGAGGCCGAGTGGGATCTGATGCTGGATGCGGGGCTCGCCATCCAGGTCGCGAGGTCAGAAGCCCGGCTCGGTGGGGAGAAGGTCACCGCCTCCCCCAGTTGCCCGCGCATCCTGATCGTCATCGACGAGATCGCCGACGTCACGGCCAACCGGCGGACCCTCAAGAAGATCAAGGAGCTTGCCCGGAAGGGCCGCTCGGAAGAGATCAAGCTGATCTTGGTCGGCCAGCGCGGCACCGTGACGATGTTCGGTGATGGCGACACGAAGTCCCAGATCGGGCATGTGATCGGCCTTGGTGTCGCCCGCGTAGCGGATGGTCAGGCGATCTTCCCTGACGATCGGACGATCGCCCGCTCGTTGGCCCGGATGCAGCACCCCGGATGCATGTACGTCCGAGCCGGAAACCTCTCACGCCCGATGCCGTCCAAGGCGTACCGCATCACCTACGACCAAATCCCCGTCTTCGCTGCCCAGCTCGCGGACCTCCGGCCCGGCCTGGACGACCTGTCCGCGGACGCAGCAGGAGAGGCGTACGCACAGCGCTGGGAATGGGAGAGGTGCAGCCACCTGGTCCGCCAGCCCAGCCACGCCCCCGCGGAGTCTGCGGCCGAGCCGGTAGACGACGCCGCGGCGTTCGCCGCGATCACCGCCACGTACGGCACGCCGATCCCTCCGATCCTCGCCGCGGTCGAGGAGGTGTTCGAACGGCTCAACGCCGAACGGCTGCACACCAAGGTGATCCTCCGCGAACTCCCGGCTGGGATCGGCGAGACGACAGGGAAGCGGCTGGGCATGCTGCTCGGCGAGCTCGGCGTCTCCCCAATCGAGGCATGGCCGGAGGGCAGCGATCGACTCCGCGGATACCGTCGCCAAGACCTCGCCGAAGCGCGCGCCCGGATCGAGGCCGGCACGCAGGATGTGCCCGCGTGGGTGCACGCCTGGCCCGCCGAAAGCGTGTCGTGATCCGTGTTCGATCCGTGGACTGACACGCATCGATCCGTGCCCGCCACACGTCGGCGCACGGATCGATTCCGCGTGCTGAACTGGGAGAACACAGATCACACACGTCTCATGGATCGATTCGCTTTGCCCTGTCTTGACGTGCGGAGTCCTACCCTGCCCGCATGCCAAGGTGGGTCGGCACGCGCGGGTACGAGGTTGAGGCGATCATCCTCAACGACCGTCCCGTCCTCCGTGTCTGCCAGCGCATCGAGGAACGGCTCTACCTGATCGCCTACGCGAGGAGCGTGGCCGAGGTTGCCCTGCATGTGGATCTCGCGGACCTGGTCGAGGTCGTGGAGCTGCGGCGGTAACCGTGCGGTCCCGCGTTTTGGGGCCCAAGTCGAGCCATCCGACTGCGGACGCTCATGGGCCGCTGGCAGAGTGACACGATGCGGCACCTTCAGATCGAATACTTGTTCGATCTGTGTCTAACGCGTATTGTCTACCAGTAGAGAATGAAACGGACAGCATGGCCTACCAGAACCCGAGACGGACACGCGATACGGTGAGGACCGTGAGAGGAGGCGGCATGGCACACGTCCAAGACGTAGCCGCGTACATCCTCGACAAGCTCGGCCCCATGACAGCAATGAAGCTGCAGAAACTCTGCTACTACGCCTACGGCTACCACCTCGCCTGGGAAGAGCGCCGCCTCTTTCCCGAGCCGTTCCAGGCCTGGGCCAACGGACCCGTCTGCAAAGAGCTCTACACAAAACACCGCGGCCGGTTCCAACTTCAGCCCGGCGACATCCCCGGCGATCCCGGCCAGCTCGACGACGGCGAACGCGAGTCCATCGACCTCGTCCTCGCCGCCTACAGCGAGTTCTCCGCCAGCCAGCTGTCAGCCATGACCCACCGGGAACCCCCGTGGGTCCACGCCCGCCAGCGCGCCGGCGCGGCCCTTATGGAGCGCAGCGGCGAGCAGCTCTCAGACGCCGAGATCTTCGAGTTCTTCGACGCGGTGATCGCGCAATCCTTCGATGGCGAAGAAGGATAAGCACAAGCCTGCCCCAGGACCCGCCTACCTCTCCAAAGGCGTACCCCGCGTGCCCAACGCGGGCATACCTGGCGCAGGCAAGATCACCATTCCGAAGCGTCTTCTCGCCGTCACAGCAACCAGCCCCGACGCCGACCACCACCACCCACTGTGGCGGCTGTCCCTCCTCGACCGTCACCACAACGGCACCTGGTCGTGGAACCACGTCGATGCCCCCACCCTGGACCGGATCCTGGCGTTCCTTCAGGAAATGGAGCGGCTGAGCTGGAAAGAGATCCGCGCCCAGCTCACCGGCAACCTCCGCCGGCGAGGAGCCAAGCACAAGTACATCCCCGTCGACCACCTGTGCGCCGACGCCCAGAACCGCTTTCGCGACCTCGAACTGGATGAGTTTGACCAGGTCTTCCGGTTCCGCCTGAGCGGACCGGAGCGATTGTGGGGCGTGATGTCCGACGAGATCCCACGGGTGTTCTATCCGATCTGGTGGGATCCTCATCACCGGATCTGCCCTGGCAAGGACAAGGACTGACCTATGCGAAGCGCCCTGCTCCTCTTCGGAGGGCGGGGCGTTTCCATGCCCCGTGGCTGCCGCACGGCCTGGCGCTCCAGGAGGCGCTAGCGGTCAACCGGTAGGCGACCGCTCGCGTCCTCCATGCGTCACATCCCCCGAACGAGGAGCATCCTTGCTTCGACGCCTGCTCGCCGCCACCCTCCTGGCCGCCTCCACCCTTGCCGTCCCCGCCGCTGTCGCGAGTGCGCCGGCCGGAGCCGCCACGATTCACACCGCCACAGCATCGGCCGCGGCCAGCTGCTACCGCCGCGACGGCAACGTGTGGCGGTGCATCACACCGGGCGCGTTCTGCCCCGCCGCAGCCCACGGCAAGTACGGGTACGCCCGCACCACCAACCGGCGGTACAAGTGCAAGTCCTCGTCGCCGCGGTGGCGCTGGCTGCGATAACAGAAAACAGCGGGCCCGTCCTCTTTCGAGGGCGGGCCCGTTTGTTCGGAGACCGGCACACCCGGCCTGCTGCGCCAGCGGTCAGGCGCCAGCGCCGGGCAGCGCGACATTCGGGCAGCCGCTCGCGATACTGGTCAGGGCCTGCTTCTCCTGCACGTCGACCGTCAGAACCCACCGCCGCTTGACGGCCACCCACTCGCCTACGTACCGGCAGCGGGCCGGCACGTACGGCGGCAGCCACTGGGAGGGGTCCTTGTCCGCCTTCGAGCGGTTGCTGGCCGCGGTGACCGCCACCAGGTGGTGCGGCTCACCCAAGAAGTTGGCGTACTCCTCACGCCGTCCGGACGTCCACTCGTCCGCTCCCGAGTCCCACGCCTCAGCAAGCGGGACAAGGTGGTCGACGTCCAAGCGCGACGCCTCCCGGACGGTGATGTCGTCGTAGTACGAGTACCAGGACCCGCCACTCAACACGCAGCCGGCGCCGATGGTGGGCGCCTCGACTGCCTCCTCTATGAGGGCCTCCGCGCGGGTGTTGCAGCCGTCGTGGTCGGCGTCCACCCAGTGTTTGAACGAGGAGCGCTGGTAGCCGGTCCTGTCCTCGGCGGCCACGGGCAGAGCGGCTACCGCATCCCACAGCATCGGCGGGCCATCGGCGGCAGCATGGGCTGGCGCGGTGGAGGCCTGCGCGGGGAGTGTCCCGCCGGCCAGTAGGAGGGTGATGAGTGACGCTGTGATGGTCAGGGTGCGACGCAGGGGGAACGGCACGGGGTCTCCACTCCGATAGCGACTACTGAAAGTATCCGACTAGACACGGACAGTAATCGCATCTATTGGAGCAGGTCAGTAGCCAACCAGCGACGTCTCACTACCCCCAGGAACGGACGAGCTGGCCCTTCTAGAGAAGACAGAAGCCCCCGGCCAGGCCGGGGGCTTCTCGTCGTTTCCGGGGGTCTAGCTAGACTCGCATACCCCGCCTACCCCCGCAGCGGCGACGAGGGCCCAATTAAGGTCCCACCGGGCAGAGACAAGGCCATCCGGTTGGTCGTGGCGGCCAGCGACATCAAGCCGGTCCCAGATTCGGGAAGAATTGGGGAGCTGCTCGAACATGTTGGCTGCTCTCTGAACCTCTTGATACACAACAATATTCCGCTGGTCGGCCGGCAATTCCCCGATTTCTGCGTTACCTGCCGCCGCGGCACGCACATCGTTCCGGGACATCAGGCCATCCGGTGCCTGCTCGTGGTGGGCTGCCGTGTCGTATGCGCGGAAGAAGCCCATGAACGATCTGAGCGCACCCAGGCAGTCGTCAACGACACCCGCATTCGCGGGTGCCGACGTTACGAAGAGCCCGCCAGTGACCAGGGTGCCGACGAGCGCGATTGGTGCCATGCGGCGTGCAACGAAATGCTTCATGCAGTTCCCCTCGTTGTGATTTGAGGCCATTGCTGCGGCGCGTCCATGATCATGCAGATCAACGAGCGACACCAGGGCGTTGACCGGTAATTAGTAGGGAACTTGACCCCGCCCGGTCGCCCCGTCGGGCTGGCTCCTCACCGCTTAAGAACAGCAGAAGACGCCCGCCACCCCCTCGCCGAAGCGAAGAGGATGGCGGGCGTCCCGTTGAGCAGATCAGACGGCAGAGTCACAGCTCCCCGAGGCCGCTGTGCTGGCCAGGGTGGTACGCGGACGTACCGGAACCCTCGACGCTGTACGTCGGCTGCTTCGTCGAGCCGAGCAGCACACCGATCGACGGCCAGCGGGCCTCAGCGAGCCGCACCACCGCGTAGTACGCGGAGATAGCCAGCGATGTGACCACGACCGTGGACTGCTCCACCGGCAAATCGACGCCGAAGCCGGCAAGCCACGCCGCGGCGGTCGGGATCCAGATCGCGGCGTACGTCCGGATGAGAGAGATGAAATGGTCGGACATGTGCCCCTCCTCAAGGAGCGCCCGCCAGACGTTGGCGGGAAGAACAAGGGATACGCAGGTCAGACCCGCGAGGGCGGTGTGCCAGCGTCAGCACGAGCGCCAATACGGGTCCTCGCCGCCGACCCAGAAGCCATGAATGCCGCAGCTGTGGCACAGGATCGACGGCGTGAGCCCCCCGTCAGTCGTCCACTGCCAACCGGTCTCGCCGAGCGGCAGTTCTACGGGGATCTCGCCAAAGTCCGCCGTACAGGGATGAACCCAGATCGGGTGGCCGTCTTCGCTGCGCTCAACGCGCGGCTGTCCTTCGGCCACGTCAGGTCGCCGACGGCGTGGGTGTGGGCGAAGGACTCGGCGACGGGCTCGGCGTCACACCGGTGCACGTGTAGGCCAGGTCGCCATCCGAGTCCGTGCACGTGTAAACCACGCCGTTCGCGGTCCACGTCCAGGACTTGACTGCCGGACCCGCGGGACCGGCCGGGCCGATGTCGCCCTTCGGACCCTTGGGCGCTCCCGTACGCGAGTACCAGGTGATTTTCCGCTCGGTGCTGCGGCACTTACCGTTCACCGACTTGGTCAGGGCGTTGCGCTCCAACACCCGCAGATAACCGGTGTTCTTCGAGACGCATCCGCCGTATGCCTTCGCAGGCTCTACGAACGCGGAAGCGTAGGCGACGCCAGCACCGCCCAGGACGAGCGCGCCAACGGCAGCGATGGCGAGTGGCTTCTTCCAGTACATGATCTACTCCTTGGGTTCCGGGTCCCAGATGAAAGTCAGGAGCCACGTCTCTTCGTCGACCGCTCCGGTGATGGGGATGCCAGCCCGCCGTTGCAAGGCCCGGCATACGGTCTCTGACTGCCCGCCATAGATGCCGTCCGCGTCGAGGGCGAAACCGATCTGCTTGGCCCGGGCCTGCCAGGCTCGGACGTGGTCACCGCGCATCATCGGCGAGACCAACTTGAGTGGGTGCTGGAACTCCGGCACGCCATCCTGCTCGGGCAGCGACTTGGGCTTCTCCCCCTTCATCAACCGAGCGACGTCCGCCCGGAAGTCGCCCATGTTGATCGAGTGGGGGTCCGGCTTGCTCCGGTTGACCTCCTTGTGGCCCTTCACCATCGAGGCCGACAGCTTGAACTCGCGGCACAGCTCCGCGCACAGCCTCTTGTAGGCGTCCAGCTGCTTGGCCGGCCACGGCGCGCGGCCGTCGTTCTCCGCCTCGATCCCGATGCTGTGACTGTTCGTGTGGCCCAAGGACAGGCTCGGCGCGTTGTGCCAGCACCGGCCAGCAGCAACAACGAAAATGGTCCCGTCCCTGCGGAGCCAGATCTGCGATAGCGGACCATCCAGGCCCGGACGGCCGTCCCGCACGATGTGCATGTCGTTCCACCCGGCTGTGTGGTGGCACACGACTCCGTCCACCTCAGGCTGAGGTCCGTGGCCGCGGGTCTTCCAGCCGGGGACCTCGACTACTGCGAATCCGGTCCGCCTCGCCACCGCCGCGAGCTGCGTTAAGTACGGCATCAGCCACCTCCCTTGAGCTCGGCAAGCGCCTGCTCCCAGGACTCGAACCGGACAGCCCGGTCATCCACGTAGGCCAGGGCAGGCAACTTGCGGTTCGTCACCAGCAGCACCCCGCGGGCGTTCCAGAAACCGCCGTCAAAGTCCAAGTCGGCCTGGACCGGGATGCCGAGATGCCTCTGGATCCACTGCGCGACCTGCACCACGTCGCGGCAAGTGAGAACGAACACGGCGTGCTCGTCCATCAACTGGCGGATCGCGTCGTACCCGCCTCGCAGGACGGTGCCGTAGATGGTGCCGTCGTCCCAGCCCCGCTCGTACGAATGAATGACGCCATCAAAGTCAAGGCTGATGGCCACGCCTGCCTCCTAGGATTTGAGCTTCAGCCCCGCGAGGAGCGCCGCGCCGACGATGGCGACTAGGAGCGCCAGACCCGCAGCTAGTAGAGCGGACACGACCATCCGCCGGTCCGCCGCCTTACGCTCCCGCTCGGTTTTCAACTGGTCGCGGAGGTCAGCGATGTCGTCCTGTATCGCAGCCCGGTGCGCCTCGTACAGGTCACGCGTCACCATCAGCGACACCGAGTTCGCGAGATCGGCGAAACGGCGGGTGAACTCCGATTCGATCCGCTCCAGCGTCAGTGCCACCTCACGAAGCGTCGGCTCCCCTGTCACGGCCACCAGGTCTCCTCGATGTTGTACGGCTCACGCCGATTGGGTGCCGCCTGCATCCGCGCCGGCGACAGGCGGCTCGATCAGAAGGTCGGCGGGACTACGCGATCCATGCCGAACGTCATCGGCGGCAGCCCTTCGCGAGCGATCCACTCGTCCCGGCGGCGCATCGCCGCGATACGCCGCGGATCAAGCGGCGCCGAGGTGAGGACCTCAAGCGGGTCGGCCGGCGCGACGTCATCGATGCCGAGCAGGTAGCGAGGGTCTAGCCGCTCGCCTGCGTCCTTCGCCTCCTCGACGGCCTGCATCACAAGAGCGCGACGCCAGTCGAGGGCGCCCTGCCGGTCCGTCTGCGTAGCCGGTCCCACCTGGACGAGATGATCCTTCGCGGCCTGCGTGCGGGCGAGGACCACCTCCCGCCGCTCGCTGTAGGGCATGCGAGGGTCGAGATGGTCGGGAAAGTCTTGGACTGCCGCGATGACCTCGGCGAGGGCGGGCTGCTGCCATGCGAGACTGTCGCCCAGGTCGGGGATCTTGTGATGGTGGAGGATCGCGTCCACGATCGTTTGGACCTCAGCCGGGTCGAAACCGAAACGCGAACTGTAGTGCTCCAGCAGCACATGCGGGATGATCTCCCAGTGGTCGCCGTTTCTGGGGTCGGTGGCATCGGCCCTGATCTGCGGGAAGTGCACGACGATCCCCCACACGGGGTGTGTGTCATCCTCCGGCCGACGCAAGGCGGGATTTACCCGATCGGGCGCCTGCCGCTGGTAGGTGTAGGACGCTTGGACCTCATATATCTGGCCGAACAGCATGAGGCCTCCAGATCAGTGGCGGGACGCGGCGAGGTAGAGGGCCACCGACCCGGATTTGGACCAGACGAGGGTCACGCCTGAGGTGTTGCTGGAGCTGATGGACCAGTAGAAGTCAGCGGCCGGGCTGCCGTGCCGGAGCCCGACAGCTGGGCCCATGTTGGACGCCATCACTGCCGGGTAGTTGATCGTGCCCGAGGTGCCGGAGCCCCCGATGGTGATCGATCCCCACAGCAGGCCGGTGGTGGATGGCAGGGATGCGCCGACGTCGTCCCACTGGCCGGTGTGCCGGCAGATGTTCTGCCCGAACCTGAAGTAGTTGTCGGACGCTCCGCGGTAGCCGAAGACCGCTTCGTCTCGACCCCAGTAGGCGTACCCTCCAGCGTTGTCTCCGCCAGAGTCCCTGATGCGCATGAAGACCTCGCCGGAGGCCATCTTCAGTTCGCTGTCGCCAGATGACGAGTTGCCGGAGATCAGGTGCAGGACGGCTTCGCCGGAGTAGGCGCCGTCGGTGTCCGCAACAATCCGGGTGACGTTCGCGCCGGTGCCGTCCGGATCCATGTGGATCTCAGGATTGCTCGTGCCGTCCGGGTTGAGTGTGATCGTCCGGCTGCCGGAGCGGCCCGCGACGAGAGGGCCCTGCTCGACCTTATTGAACGCCGGTTTCGTGTTCGCCGAGGTGAAGAGACGCTTCATGTCCGCTTTGAGTTTGCGGATGTCGTCCAAGATGTCATCGGGGAAGACCGGCATCAGGCCTCCTCCTCGAACACGAGCGTGACCTCGTCCTGATCCCCGTTGCGGTCCGGCGGTCGGACATCCATGCCGACCACGCGCCACGATTTGCTGAAACTCGCGACGCCGTCCACGCGCGGCCACCAGTCGTTGACGAGAGTCAGCCGCGCGTAGTCGCCCAGGTTGTCCGGCGTGAAAGAGGTCGTGGCATCGAGACGGATCGTCGCCTGATGTACCCGGACAGCCCCCGCCCTGTGCGTCGACAACCATGACGCGTACGCGTTCAACGTCTCGACTTCGCTGACTGAGGAGTAGTCGACCGTCACGTCCAAGCCCGGCCAGCCCGCGTCCAGGTGCGCTTGAGCGGGAGCGACGTCCCCCATCAGGGGGCCGCTGTCCGCGGCGACGTCCTCGTTGACGCTCTCGCCACGAGTCAGGAAAGACGTGCCACCACGCGTCGCGTCGACGTCCTCCGTCCACGACAGGACTCGGCCGGGCTGGTCGAAGACGTGCGACCCAGTCGCGGACCCGAGCATCGGGTATCCCCACACCCATTCATAGGTGCGCACCCCGGCCGTCTCAGATGTGCGGATCATCCACTCGAAGCCGTCGTCGGTGTCGGCTAGTTCGGCGAGCCGCTGCCCGTAGGTCGCGGTTTCCGACGCCAGGTAGTTCCGGTCTCGGAGCACACCCGAGCTCCCGGCCTGGAGCGTCAGCCCGATGTCGTAGAGCGGGCTGGATTGCATCTCTGTCAGCAGTTGGCGGGCGATCTCGATCTGGTCGATCTGGGTGTAGGGCAGGTCGGAGCGTATTTCCACCCGAGCCAGGAACGACTCCAGCGACGCGCCCTGAATGCTGATCGACACTCCGCCCTTGTCCGTCATGGCGACCTGGGCGGTCCACAACAGGTAGGTGCCCCAGATGATTCCGTTGCGGTAGACGTGAATGACCGTCCGGCCCGGCCCGGTAGACAGGTCATCCGGATGGCGCGAGATCACCGCTGCCACCCGGTCGGCCACAGTCGGATTCGGAATCGGGATCGTCGCGGAGAACGTGCCCGGCTCGCCGATACGGCGGCTGTAGGAGACGTCCACCAGCTCGAGGTCCGCGATGTAGGCGTCCGTCAGGAGATCATGGGCGCGATAGCTGTACCAGACCGACACCACGCCCCCGATCGACGAAAACGCAGGTCATAGGTAGGCGGCGCGGTGAAGTACCTCGATGCCGCCTGTCCCGGCGGAGTCGACGGAGTAGGCGATCGTGTTGTCGCCGGCGGCGAGCACCCAGTCCTCGACGGGGACCGACAGCGCAGACCGGGCGGACATGTGGTCGACTTGGCCGATCTTCACGGTGCCTGCCGCGCAGTCGATGTCGAGCCGCTCACCAACCTCCAACTGGAGATCGAAAGCAAGAATCCTGTTCAGCGTCTCATTCGTGATCATCGGGTTTTCCGCCGGCCCGAACACTCGGATTCGTGGGCTGGATGCGATGTCTCCGTCATTGGTGAGTACGGCCGCCGCCGATGTCCCCACCAGATCCGAATGCAGCGTCAGCCCGTACCGGCGCGGGTCCGAGCACTCCCACCGGAGCGCCACCGGTGCGAATCCCGCGTGGTACAGGTCAGGTGGGACAGCTCGGGCGATGATCTGCCCGTACGCGAGGAGCGTCTCACCGCGGGTGCGGATGACCAGAGGTAGCTCGGTCTCGTCCTCGCTCACCCCGGTCGCGCGGCGCAAAGCAACGACCTGATCCATGAACGTGGACGTCTCATCCGCCACAAGGACGACGGCGGACACATAACGCTGCTGGCCGAATTTTCTCCCCGGCCACGCGCCATGCCGCGCCGGGCGGAGCGCATTCCCCGAATCGAGCTCAACCAGGTCATCCCAGCCCTCAACTGATCCGGCGAGGATTTGGTATGCGCCTGCGCCGAACAAGATCGAGGTGTTGTACTCGATCTGATAGTCCTTCGTGATGAGCGAGCCCGGCAGGACCGGCACCGTCACGGACGGCGTCGGGATGAGTGCCACGGCGAGCACATCCGCGGGCGTGATGATCGCGTTGAACTGCGCGGAAATGCCCGGGGTTGGGATGTCCGCCGCAGCCGTCACCGTGCCGGCCGAGATTGTCTGACCGGCGGAGATTCCCGGCGTGGGGATGTCCGCTGTGGCTGTCACCGTTGCCGGCGCGACTGTTTCGACGTCCTCGGTGGTGATCGTCGGCGTCGGAATGACAGCGAGTGCGTCCACCGAGCCAGGCGAGGCGGTGGCGCCCCCGCTCAATGCCGGCGACGGGATGCTTGCGAGAGCATCCACCGTGCCAGCGTGAATTGTCTGCCCAGCCGACAGGCCCGGCGATGGGATGTTCGCGAGCGCGTCGACAGAGCCCGGCGAAACCGTGGCGTCTTGCGTGCCGGGCTTGATCTCGACAGCGACCCACAGCCACCGTGGCGTTGAGGTCCCCGCGGCGTCGAGGTTGAACGTGACACTGCTGCCTGACGGGGTGGTGTTGGCGGACTTCGTGACCGCCATGCCCGACAAGGCGCCGTTAGAGAACGTCTCTTCGTCGTCCGTCGAGGACGGGGTACCAAGGGCGAGCCAGTCCTGCGCGGCGCATATGCCCCGGCTGTTGTTGACCGTGCTGGTGTAGGCGGCCACGGTGTCGTTGTTGGTGGTTGAGCTGCCCTCGCCGGAGTCCCCCACCGGGGTGGTGAGGTCGGCACCGGTGAGCACATAAACCTTGATCGCAGCGTTCGACGTGACGGACGCCACCGATGCCGTGACAGTGATGCCAGCCTGGGCGGACACGTTGGGCGCGGTGTAGATCGCAATCTGGCCGGCGTTGACTCCGGCTTCTGCGGTGGTCCGGCGTCGGCGCTCCGTCCACGTCAACGCCGTACCGGTGTTGGACAGCGTGATCGCCGTGTCGGTCGTGTTCTCGACGAACACACAGGCGACGAGGAGCGTGTTCGCGGGAGGCGAGAACGACGCGGTGGTGACCGGATCTGCCGCGGTCAGCACGATGGCCGGGGATGACGCGTCGATCGCAATAGCCACAGGCCGCCTCCCCTCACATCAAGCAGGCGGTGGGCATGAAAAAGACCGCCACAGAATGGGCGGCTAGAGCTATTTCACAGGCTACTTATAAATAGCCACTTAAGGCACGAAGTCTATTCTCCCGATTCCGTTAGCGTGCCAGGTAATCAAGAGAGTGCCATCGCTCGTTGCATAATCGGCCGTGAAGTCAATACCGATTATCAGGTTGTTGTCGGTCAATGCGTCGGCATAAATGATCCCGCCTCGCACGCCGGACAACGTCGACGATGTCCACTGGACATTGTCGCCATCCCACGAGAGGATTCCGGACGCGACAGCGAGCGCCGTACCGGTGACGACGCTACCCCCGGCCGTGTAGCCGGTGCCGGAAATCTCGTTGGTCGAGGAGTATTGCGGGTTGGACGCCGAGAAGTTCGGCGTCAGAGAGTTGCTGTACAGCGCGATCTTGTGAGTTTCTAGGTCCAAGTCGAGCGCGAGCGCCGTCGTCCCCAGAGCTCGCAGAAACGTGTCGGCATACCAGCCGGATCCGCCCCACGCCATGACTCAGCCCCCAATCCTGATGACGGCGCTTCCCGGGCCCGGGTCGCGTGGCTTTCCTGTGGTTCTGGCCCAATGCCGGAACTGGTTCATCTCGGCCGCGGCGGCATGGAGATGCTCGATCGCGTCAGCGGTCGCCACCTCGTCACCGGTATCGCGCGCGTCCCGTACGGCCTGCTTGGCCGCTTCGAGGTCCTCCTGGTAGGTCGCGGCGAGGTCGAGGAACTCGACTTCTTGCCGCGCCTGCTCGGCGGCTTCGCGGGCGTTCATGCGACCACCCGGCCAGTTGAGCGGGACACCCGCACCTGGACGTGCGGGATGTTGACGATGCGGACGTCCTGGCCCTCATGGCGTAGCCGGGTTCGGTTGCCGAGCTGGTCGGTGACGACCTTCACCCAGTGGCCGGTGATCGGGTCGCGGTACTCCCGCGCCTGGTCTTTGGTGGCATGGGTCCAGCCCTGCGGCCGGACCTGCAACGAGCGCAGCCGCTGCAGGTCCGCCGCCGAGTAGGGCGTAATTCCGGGCATGCGGATATCACCTCTCGTCGAGGTCGAAAGGAAATGCGAGATTTGCTCACGGGATGCGGTTAGGTCACGGCATGCCGTAAACCGGTCACGAACAGCGCTTGGAACGTGGCATTATCGGGCGAATTTGGCCGCCGCCTACCTGCGGAGATCCCTATGCACGGAAACCCTCAAGCCCCGTACCCCCAACCTGTGATCGTGCAGAAGAAGCGCGGCGGCTGCCTGAAAGGCATCCTTATCGCTGGGGCAGTCTTCGCGGTGCTGATAGCCATCGGCGCGGCCCTGGGCGGATCCGATGACGCCAAAGAGACCACGGCATCCTCCAACCCCGGGAAGGCCATCTCCGACAAGAAGGCAGAGGACACACCCAAGCAACCCGGTGTCGGCGACATCGTCAAGGACGGCAAGTTCGCCTTCAAGGTCACCAAGGTGGAGAAGGGGCTCGCCCAGGTCGGCGAGGGGATGCTGGCGTCAAAGGCTCAAGGCCAGTACATCCTGATCCACCTCACCGTGAAGAACATCGGCGACGAAGCTCAAATGTTCAGCGACTCGGAACAGAAACTCATCGACGCCAAGGGCCGCCAGTTCGACGCCGACTCGGGAGCCGCAGCCCTCGGCCTGAAGGACTCCAACGCTTTCCTCAAAAACATCAATCCCGGAAACTCGGTTAGAGGAATCGTGCTGTTCGATGTCCCGAAGAGCTTCAGGCTGAAGAGCATCGAACTGCACGGCTCTGTCTTCTCTGGCGGCGTGACGGTCGCACTGAGCTGAGCGCTCAACCCTTGGCCTTCCGCCGCCAAGACAGCGCATCGACGATCTGTTGTGGCGACTGCCCGGACTGGGCGATGAAGTCTCCTTGGATCGTCAGGCCTCCGTCGCCGCCGCGGGTCTGGCTGCCCACCGCCTCCCACTGCCGGTCCGTCAGCACCGGCTCGGGCCGGCCGGTGCCGTTGTAGACGAGGCTCTCTCCGGTCGGCAGGTAGCCGCCGTTGTCGAACAGCTGCGGCGCCCGGCCCATGACCTGAGCTGAGCGTGCGGCGACCTCGCGGACCTTGGCGCCCGTGTGCGGCGCCTCGATGATTTTCCCGGGTGCCGAGTACATCCACACGTGGCCCGGGTGCGGAAACCCCAAGTCTCCGGGAAGTGGGGACGTCACGGGTTTGACCCACTTCATCTGCTCCTGGGAGACGCGGGGTACACCTGTGATGCCCGCCGACTGGAGAGCGCGCATGGTCAGACCGGAGCAGTCGAAGGTGCTCGGGCCCGTAGCGCCCCACTGGTAGGGCTTGCCGATCTGCTGGCGGGCGTACGCCACAGCCTTGCCGCCGTTGCCCTCCTTCTTGCCGAGGAATTCGACGACATCCTTGACCATCTTGCGCGGGACGCCGACGAGCAGTTTGCCGAACTGGCTGTCGCCCATCGCCGCCTGGGCCTGGTCAAGTAGCGGATTCAAGAGCTTCTCCGCGCCGGCTTTGATTCCGCCCGCGAGAGCTTCTTTGATGTTGCCGACGATGCCGCCACCGGCGAACGCGCCGGCGAACCCGGGTCCAGGGTCTCCAGCGACGCCGAGGAATTTCGCGACCCCGCCTACGCCGCCGCTTCGTGCGGCGGCGTTGGCTCCGTGGACGTACTTCTCGCCGACGGCGCGTGTCCACTCGGGCCGCATGATCGCCTCACCGCCCGAAACGGCGGCCAAGCCAACGTCCTTGCCGGGCGTGTAGCCCGGGTAGATGCCGCCCTTCGCCGCCGCGAACGTCACAGGCGGGAGCGGGCTCAAGCCGAGGGCCTTGGCCACGGTGTCCCAGACCTTCTTGATGCCGCCCGTGTAGACCGTGTCGACGAGGAATTTGACCGGCTTCTTCGCGACGTCCTTGACCTTGTTCCAGGCCGTCTCGATGAGGGAGACGCCCTTCTTGAAACCGTCAGGGATGGTCTTGAAGATGACGTCGTACAGCTTGTCGAAGGTCGGCTTGAGGAAGCTGGTCCAGACTGTGGTGATCGCGGTTTTGATCCCGTTCCACGCTGGAATAATGATCGTCTTCCACAGCCAGGTGAAAGCCGGCGCGAGCGTTTCCTTGAAGAACTTGTAACCCGCCTTCACGGCCGGGAGGATTACGTTGTTCCACGCGAACTTGATCGCGGCCGAGAGTCCCTGCCACGCCGGTTTGATGATCGTGTTCCACAGCCATCCGAAGACCGGACCCAAGACCGTCTTGAAGAAGACGTAGCCCGCCTTCACGGCGGGCAGGATGACGTTGTTCCACGCCCACTGAATCGCCGCGCTGATCCCCTTCCAGGCGGGGACGATCACGTTGTTCCACAGCCACACGAAGATCGGCGCGAGTGTGTCGCGGATGAAGCCCCAGATGGCCTGGAAGGCGGGCCTGATGACGTTCTCCCAGGCCCACTGAACTGCGATCTGGATGCCCTTCCACGCCGCCTCAACTGCCTGGCGGAATGGCGGGAACTTGTTCCACAGGACGATCACCGCGGCGACGAGGAGACCGATCGCGGTGATGATCAACCCGATCGGGTTCATCGACAGGACGAGGTTGAGAATCCTCTGGGCTACTGTCCACGCGATCGTGGCGACCTTGACGATCCCCTGTGCCGCCGCGAACAACAGGCTTCGCGCTCTCGCTACAGCGGCCCGGATAGCGATCTGCGCGTACTGCCAGGCGACCTTCGCGAGGTTGACCGCCGCCAGGGCGGCCGTCTTTCCTGCGGAGACAATCGCTCTTCCGGCGACCTTGGCCGCAGCTCCTGCCTTGGCCGCAGCCGTACGAATGCCGTTCCACGCCGCCACGCCGCCCTTGGCCGCGGCCGACCCGGCCCGCTTGGCCGCGGTGGCGATGGCGGTGCCGGACGTCTTGGCGACCGAGGCCGCCTTGGATGCCGCGGTGCGGATGCCCGTCCAGACGGCGGTCCCGGCCTTGCCAGCGCCCTTGGCGATGCCCTTAGCTGCTGACGCGATGCCAGACGCGGCACCCTTGACCAGCTTTGCGCTTCCGGTGGCGGCCTTGCCGAGCCCGCTCCAGGCTGCCTTGGCGCCGCCGACGACAGTCTTCGCCGTCTCGATCGACTTCTTTACGGCGTCGACCGCAGTCGAGATGGTCTTCCAGGCTTTGAAGGCAACGACAACGCCCAGGACCGCAAGAGCGAAGGTGCGCAAGGTCTCCGGACTCAGCGATGCCAGCCAGTTCGTGATCGACACCACAACGTCCAGCGCGCCCGATCCGCTGCCCGAGAGGCCGCTGATCAGGTTCTTGACGATCGTGAACAGGTTCTTGACGACCTGGATGACCTTCGGGCCGTTCTCGCGTGCGTAGGCGAGGAAGCTCTGGAAGCCCTTCGACTTGCCGAAGCCCTCACCGAACGCGGCGAACTTCTTTGTCGCCCCCTCGATGCCGCCGATGACGGTGCCCGTAAACGGCAGGAAGGCCTTAATGAACCCGGTGACGCCCTTGATGATGTTGCCGAAAGACTTACCGAGGCCGGTGATCGCCTTCGGGGCTGCCGTCGCGAGATCCTCGAAGAACGACTTCCAGAAGTCCCCGCCCAGCGCCTTGGATGCCGACTTCTCCAGCCCCGTCAGCGCCTTCGCGCTCCCCCTGATCAGAGGCGTGAGCGGCCCGAAGAGCCGCTGCATCAGCTTGAGCGCGCCCGTGATCACGGGAAGTACTGCCGGCTCGAGCTTCTCCTGCCACTTCAGGTAGGCGTCCTGGAACGCCTTGACCTGCTTCGCTGCCTTCTGGGCGGCAGGAGACAGCTTGGCGAACTTGCCGCCACCAGCTGCCTTCGCGACAGGAGCAGTGGCAGCCTTGGCAGCGTCCTTCGCCCGCTCTTTCGCGATCTTGTCTTGTAGTTTGGCGATCTCGATCTGGCGCTCCTGCGCCCGCACCGCAGCCTTCGCCGCCTCGACCTGCTTCTCGGCGGCCTTGATCTGCGCCTTCGCAGCCGCGATCTGCTTGCCGCCGTCCTTGGCTGCGGCGTCGGCATCCTTGCGTGCCTGAATGACATCGCGCTCGGCCTCGGCGACACGTTTCGTCGCGTCCTCGACCCGCTCCTTGGCGGCCTTGACCCGGTCGCTTCCCTCGACGCCATTCGCGTCAGCGGCGGCCTGCTCCTTCTGGAGCCGCCCGATCTCGGTGTTGAGGTCCTTGACCCTCTGGACGGCCCTGTCGTAGTTGAGTTGGGCGCGCGCCTTCTGCTCCGCGGTCGCCTTCGGGTTGGCCAGGGTCTTGTTCAGGGCGGCCTGAGCGTCATTGAGATCGAGATTCGCGTCCCGGATGTCAAGCTGCGCATTGGCCAGCCTGCTGCCGAGATCCTCAATGTCCTGTGCGGCCTCCACCCGGGCCTTGTTGAGGTCCTCCTGGGCACGCTGCGCGTCCCTCTGGGCGTCAGCGACGGACTGCTCGGCCTGCGCCACCCTCGCCAGGGCGGCCTCCACCCGAGCTGCGGCGGACGCCTCCACATCGGCGAGCCGCTGGCGGGCAGCCTTGACCGCCTCGGACGCGGTCTTGACGCGGTCGATCGCAGACTTCAGCTGCTCCTGGGCGCCCGCCGCCTGTAGTGCCTTGATCCTCGCCTGCGCCTGCTCGATGACAAGGTTGCGGACCGCTCCCGTAGCGACACCGATCCCTGTAGCCGCCGACTCTGCGGCCTGCTTCTGCTCCTTGAGTGCCTCATTGATCCGGCCCAGCGAAGGGCCGGCGATCGCCGCGACGCCGCCCAAGCCAGCCGCCGCCGCAGCGAGGGGACCCGACAGAGCGGCAAGACCAGCGCCGATCGACGCGGCCACCGGGATGGCGGCCAGTCCACCTAGGGCGGCGGCGAGGACGCTGACGGCGGAGAGCGCGCCGGAGACGTCGACGTCAACCCGCACGTTGGCCGTTCGACCGTCGAGCGAGTCGACCTCGGCTCGGATCGCCGCGAGCTCGCCGAGGGCTGTCGCGATGTCCAGCCGGACGTCCGCCGACACCGTTTTTCCGTCGATCGCCGACAGTTCCCGCTGGATAGCGGACACCTCGGCGATCGCGGCACCGGCGTCGATATCGATGCCGATGGTCTTTCCGGACAGCTCCTGCATGCGCGCGCGGAGCTCAGAGACAGACCGCTCGGCGGCCGAGGAGTCAGCGGTAATCTCGGCCTTCGGCAGGCTCTTGAACGCCGCCTCAAGCCGGGACTTGAAGCCCCGGGCGAACGCCCCACCGATCTGCTCCCCGTCCTTGGGCGCCCGCTGCTGCTGCTTGCGGGTTTCCTCCTTCAGCGGCTCAAGCGGGTCGCCGATCCCCTCGGTGATGCCGCGCGTGAGCTCCTGGCCGATGCTGCGGCCGATCTCCATGACCTGGCCCACGAGCTGCTTCTTCAGCTTCTTCGCGAAGTCACCGGCGTCCGGCACCACCGGGACAACGACTTCGCCGGCCTGGAACTCGGACACGACCCACCTCGTTTCAGATGAGCCGCGCCACGGTCATTCGGCGTCGGGACCGTTGATCCAGCGGTAAAGGAACTCGGCCTTCTCCGGGCTGAGCGGCTTCCGGGCCTGCTTGCCCTTGGGTTTCACGCCCGGCCTGGGGATCGGGTCAGGCGGTTTGCCCTTCCCGCCGTTGACGCGGATGAGGGTGTATTGCAGGTGGCGGACTGAGTCGACGAGCAGAGCGAGGAGCATCTCCGTCTGCGACCACTGGCCCTGCGACGGGTCAGCCGAGGTGACGGCCTGCTTGGTGTCCGCCTCCGGCATCGCGTTGCGGATCGCCGTTTTCGTCGCCGACTCGGGCGGCAGGTGCCGGATCAACACGCCGAGCCTGCGCCAAGTCAACTTCCGGCCCGGCCGATACAGGTCCCGCAGATCCACGCCGTTGCAGTGGATCTGCAGGTCTGCCTCTACCGCCTCCGTGTGCTCCGCGAGGAGCCCTTGGAGGCCCGCGATTCCCCCGGCGTGACGCCGTAGTGCCGGGTGCAGGCGTCGATCAGGGCATTGAGCTTCCGCGCCGGCAGCTTGTGCGCCGCGAACCGCTCGTAGTCGTCGCCGAGTAGCTCGGCGATGAACTCGCGCAGGCCGTTGCCCTCACTGATGTCGGCGGTGACCTGCCAGTCGGCGTCCTCTGGCGGCAGCATCTGGAAGACTTCGCCGCCGAGCGTGAAGGTGAAGACCTCTGCGCGGGCCTCGGACTCGACAGCGTCCAGGTCGAAGTGGGTGACCGGCGCGCCATCCGATGTGATCATCTTGGGTCCAGGAGTAGTCATCAGGAGAGGTACGCCTCCACTTCAGGAGCGATGTAGCTGTGGTAGACCGTGTTGCCGGAGCTGTCGGGGTAGGTCGAGATCGTCCACTCGTAACCGACCATCTCGTCCTGCTTGAACGTCGTATCGCCCCGGTCGGTGATCTCCCCCTCGGGGATGTAGAACCGCAGCAGAACGTCGCCGTCATACACGTCGAACATGAAGCTGCGCCTGTCCGGCGTTGCGGTAGCCGACTCGGAGAAGGTGACGACACCGTTCCCATCCGGAACCAGGTCGTCGACGTCCTGGCGGAACATCAACGACTTGACGATCGGCCGGTTCGTCTCCCACGCGGTGATCTGGAACGTACGCACCGAAGACGTGATGACGGTCCTGAACGGTGTGGTCTGACCCCACGGCGTGAACTGCTGAGAGTCCTCATCGAAGCCGACCACCAGGCCGTCATCGGAGATCGCGCCGAGAGCAAGCCACGGCGCCGGCGGATACGTCTCTGGGTCTGACGGCTGCGCGGTGCCCAGCGGGGCGCACCAGCCAGCTCCGTTCGTGCCGACGGCCGCGAGTTCGGCGGCGCGCAGAACAGTAGGCATCGTTCTTGTCCTTTCGTTCGCCGGATCGCGCTCCGGGCATGCGAAAGCCCCCGGCCAGGCGGCGCGAGGACTGAAGGAGAGAAGCGGCTAGGCCGGGTGGACGACGAACTGATACGTCGCCTCGTAGCGGCGCATGGCCGGGTTGTCGTACGGCACGAAATGCGGCCCTGCGATCGTCACGACCCTGGACACCACGGCGGTGCCGACCTTCGTACGGGCCAGCTGCTCATGAATGAGGACCTGCACCTGCGCGGCCAGAGCGGACGCGAGCGGGCCAGTTGAGTCGTACGCGGCGATGTCGACAGTCGGCCGATCCAGCCGGAACCCGTCATACGAGCCGCCGATCCGGACGACCTGAAGCCACGGCAGCCGGTCATCCAGGTCTGGCGGGGTCTCGGTGGATGCAGTGACGTCCTCAATCACGCCTTCCAGCCACGCGACGAGCAGCGCTTCGATGTCGATCACGCCGAGCCTGCCGCTCTGCCCATCACCCGGTAGCGGGGAGTGCGGCTCGTACCCCACTCGACGTACGCCGCATGGTTGGAGCTGTTGATGACCTTCGCGACGGCCCGGGTCGTCTTGCCCTCGCGGATGTAGGTCTCGACCTTGAACGACGAGGCATAGGAGCCGGTGTCGCGGGGCGCGAGCGACTCGGCGCGAGCCTTGATCTTCTCCGCTCTCGCAGTCATCTCTCGCTGCATCTGGGGTGACTTGAGGATCAACCCGATGCCCTTGTAGTTGGCTCGGAAGCGGACGCGGGCCATAGCAACCTCCCTGATGCCAACCAACGGAGGGGCGTGAACGTCGAAGATGGAGCCGCGAGAAGGAGGACGTATGGCAGACGAGCCGCTCAGAGCCGACATTCAAGCTGCTGCAACGCGAATGGGGTCAAAGTTCGGGGCCAAGCGAGAGATCAGGAAGCTAGTTGGCTACCTGTGGGAAGGGGAGCAGGTCCAGGCCCTCGCGGGAGGTTCCTACGGTCAAGGTCTCGGCCTGGTCGTCCTCACCGACAGGCGGCTGTTCTTCCTGCGGGACGGCTGGGTCAACAAGGAAACCGAAGACTTCCCGATCGAGAAGATGTCATCAGTTCAATGGACGTCAGGCTTCGCGCAAGGCGCTCTGACGGTGTACGCGTCCGGCAACAAGGCCGAGATCAAGAGCGTCTACAACGACGACGGCAAGGCCATCGCTGACGCCATCCGCCACCGCATCTCCCCCGGAAATGCGCCGAGCGCGGTAGAGCCCACGCCTGAGCCGGCAACTGCCGCGCAGCCGGGAGACGTCATTGAGACGCTCCGTAGACTCGGCGAACTTAGGGACGCTGGCGTGGTCACGTCGGAGGAGTTCGACGCAAAGAAGGCCGAGCTCTTGGCCCGTATTTAGCCAGTGACCCGCTCGACGCGGATCTCGACGCCGGCCCTGGTTGCCGTGAACGGCGAGCTCCATGAGGAGGCCCGGCCGGTCACCTGGTAGATCTCGCCGCGGACACGGACCCGGTCTGTGGCCAGCACGGCGGTCCCGTACGGCAGCCACACGGTGAACTGCTCGCTCACCTGGTCGTGGCCCTGGATCTTCTCGGTGCTCCCGGTAGGCCAGACCGCGCAATGCTCCACGGGGATCTCGGTGTCTGCGCCGGGCACGTCGTTGCCGTGGGCGTCACGGGTCGGCGTGCCCGGGCGGAGGATCGTGACTGTCTCGCCGATCACTTCAGGGCCTCGATCGCGTCGCACCAGCGGGCCAGGTCTGCGCCTGGGTCGAGCTGGGCGGATCGCAGGCTCGCCCGTCCAGAGGCGGCATCCCACTGCCCCGGGTCTTCCAGAGCACGCAGAGTAGTGACCCAGCCGGGGAAGTCGTCGCGGTCGACGAATACGCCAGCCTCGCCGAGCGATTCGACCAGGCCAGGTGTGGGGTGGGCGACGACGGGGATGCCGCTGGCGATCGCCTCGACACCGGCCCTCCCCCACGACTCGTACACGCTCGGCATCAGCAGGACCTTGGTCCGGCTGTACACCCGCTCCGCCATGTCGCTGCCCGGGATGTGGCCGAGGACCTCGACGTTCGGCAGGTCCTTGACGACCTGGTCCCCGTACGCGCCAGTCACACCGAGGAACTTCCGGTCCGGCATGGCCTCGGCGAGCCGCCAAAACAAGGCCCCACCTTTGGGCTCGAACAGGTTGATCAACGTGATGCAGTCGCCGGGAGTGGCGCGGTAGTCCGCGGCATGCACCGGCGGATGGATGACGATCTCGCTGCGCGGCTTGTGGACCTTCGGGTTCTGTGCGAGCCACTCGTGTGCTGCCTCGCGCATCCACTCCGAGTTGTAGACCGCCAACGCCGTCGACCCCGCGCACATGTTCCGCCACGTCGGCGTGAACGTGTTGTGGCAAAGCACCACGTACGGCCGACCCCACCCCCGCGCGAGCGACCCAGCGGACGGAACGTTCTCCAGATGCGAGATGACCGCGCCGGCTTTCCTCACCGCGGACGCGAAATCCAACCGCGCCGCCGCGGGGATGACCTCGACCCCGTCCACCTCGTACGGGAGACGCCGGCCGTTGTAGACCGACAGCCATACCTGTACGTCGTGGCCTCGCCGGGCTAGAGCGGACAGCATCGCGGAGGCCATCATTTCCGCGCCAGCGCAGTGCGTGGGAGGAAATGCATGAAATCGAGCGATGATCCGCATCAGGTCCTCACCGTCATCGTGCCGGCCTTACGCCGGTACCGGTCAAGGACTCTGCGGTCGGCCTCGCTCATACTCACCGACGTCCCAACCCCGGCCGATTCAAGCCGGTACGAGTACGGGCCGATCGACTCGGAGACGACGCCGCCGACCGCTGTAGGTGCGGTCAGCGTGCGCAGCACCATGCCGCACACCACCGCGACCACATCCGCTGGCGAGTCCACGTAGCCGGGGCGGTAAGTGACCGAGAACGTGCCGGGGTAGCCGTCCTCGTCGTCCCACCACACCTCGGGAAGGTTGATCACGTAGTTGCCTGCGCCGAGCCGGATCGTGTCGAGGCCGTCCCACCACCAGTCGACGAGCGTGACGTCCGGAGTGCCGTTGATACCGATGGCAACGACGGAGTCGACAGCGGTGACGGGACGCTGCGGGAGGCGGATCATCCCGCCCTGAGCTCGCAGAGTGACCGTCTGCGCGGCGACTGCGGCGAAGTCCTGGCCCGTGTAGGCACGAACCAGCGCAGACGAGTCAGCGAGCAGCGCGTCAACTCGGGCGGCCTCGTCGGAGGTGAAGTCCCGGCCGAGCCGGGCGGCGAGATCAGGCTTGGTTGCAAGGGGCGCCACAGCCACCCCCTAGGCGGTTGCGAGATGCCGGAGCGCCGCCCGGCGTGTGGCCAATGTCTCCATGGCGGAACACCAGCGTTCGAGGTCTTGGGCGGGGTCGAGTTCGGCCGCGCGGGCTTTCGCCTTCTTGCTTGCAGCGGCGTAGTTACGCGGCTTGAGCAGGCCGTTGATGGCCTTTTCCCACGCGTCGATGTCACGCCGGTTGCAGAAGATCCCCGCCTCGCCGAGCGACTCCGTGAGTCCGGGAGTTGGGTGGGCTATCACCGGGATACCGCTACACATCGCCTCGACGCCGACGCGGCCCCACGACTCGTAGTCGGACGGGACGAGAAGAATCTTCGTGCGCGCGTACACCTCGTCCCGCATCCGATCGCCGTCGATATGCGGCACGTGCTCGACGTTCGGCAGATCCCGCACCACCTGCACGCCATACGCCCCATGCACGGCGAGGAACCGCCGTTCGGGGAACCGCTCGGCCAGCGCGTAGAAGGTCGTCGGGCCCTTCGGCTCGAACAGGTTGACCAGTGTGATGCAATCACCCGGCTTGGTCGCGTACTCCGCCACCGCTACCGGAGGCCGGACGACCAGCGAATCGACCGCGATGTCCGAGAACTCCTCGGCCATCCACCGAGAGTTGTAGACCGCCAGCGCGATACCCCGCTGGAGTTGCCCCCGCGTCGCGTTGAACGTGTTGTGGACGATCTTGACCACCGGGATCCGGAACGACTCGCCGAGGGCTGCGGCGCGGGGCGTGTTCTCCAGGTGAGTGACGATCACATCGGTGGCTGGGAAGAACTGGAACGGGTCGGTCTTGTCCCTGTGTCGATGGACCCGGATCCCGTGGATCTCATAGTCCGCAGTGATCTCCGGGTGCTTCTGCGAGAGCAGTATGTCGACCTCATGGCCGCGGTCCACGAGCGCTCGCAACATGGCCAGCAGCATCCGCTCAGCACCGGCGTTGTGATGCGGTGGTGCGAGGTGAAGCATCGCGAGAACCCGCATGAGACTCCTTGCTGAAGCAGGCGGAGAGCGGCGCGCTCTCCGCCTGCACGGGGGGTTTAAGAACCGGCGCCCTGGGCGACGACCACGCCGAAGGGGAACCGCGACGCCTCTGTCGCCTGCAGGCGCGTCACCGGGTTGGACGTGGCGTACGCGACACGCATCGTGACGCGGAGCGCCACCGAGTCCTGCTGCATGAGGTTCAGGACGACCGCGCCGTTCGCGTCGGAGATGACGCCCTCGGTGAACATTTTGAACGTGATGTCCTGCCGGAGGCCGATCACAGCCTTCGTCCAGTCACCTGCGATCAGGTCCGCCGCGGTGGCGTCCCACGAGCCGTTGGTGACTTCACGGATCGGGTACCCGAACAGGTTGCCAGGGCCGAGACCGTCCTGCAGGTTCGACTGGTAGATAGGGATGCCGTCGTCGCTGCGCATCCCGTGGAGCTTCCACTTCAACCCCGGCCTGGCCGCGAAACCGGTGATGCTGAAACCGTCCTTGGCGATCAGCTCGCCGAGGGCGGCGACGTCCTGCCCGAAGTCGGCGCCGGACGAGCCGGTCACGACGTTGCCTGCGGCCACAGCCGAGTGGTGGATCGAGTACGGCCAGCTCGTGGGCTTGTCCACACCGAACAGGCCCGCCGCGTCGACCTTGGCGCCGAGCGCCTCAACGATGCGGGGCCGGATCTCGTCCCAGATCGGGACCTGCGCGTCGTCCAGGTACGACTCAGGGATCGGGATGATCACGGCCAGCTCTTCGGCGACGAGGGAGACGTTCTTCCAGTCGACGCTGGACGTCTGCTTCATGCCGGAGTCCCCCGACACCCAGTAGGCGGTCGGGAGGACGTCAAGCACCGGCTGGCGCTGAGTCTTGTTCGACATCCGCACCTGACCGGCGTGCTGCAGCAGGAACGAGGTGGTGGGCATCTCCTGCAGGATCTGGTCCGACACGTATTCCGGGATCAGCGGATCATCGGATGCGTCACGCGAGACGATGGAGTTGTATACGGCCACGAGTGCTCCTTAAGGGCATGCAGCAATCCCGGCCCGTGGCCTACACGTCCGGTGCTGTGGTGATCAGGGATTAGTAGGGGCTGCGCCCCGCCATGCGGCGCAGGAACGCATTGCCGTCGACGACGTGATCGCCGGAATCGGGCATGCCGCCCGGCGTAAGCGATTCGACAGGGCGAGTCCGTGATGGACGCACCGGCTCAGGGTCGGGCTCGACTGCGGGCATGGCGGCGAGCCGCCTCGCCATCTCGGCCTCAACCGCAGCATTGATCTCTGCGGCGATCGCCTCAGCGGCCTCGTTAATCTCGTCCTCAGTCGAGCCGCCGATCCGGTCGAGCATGCTGGCCGGGACGTTGTACGTGGCTGCGGCCATGAGCCTGGCCCGCCCGATCTCGGCCTGCTGCGCGCGTTGTTCGGCGGCGGCCAGCCGGTCGGCTAGACGCTGCTGCTCAGTTTTCTGTGAGTCCTCGATCTCGGCGATACGGTCAGCCATCGCCTTGACCTGGTCCGGCGAGTACTGCCCGAACGCCTTGGCTCGCTTCTCGTGCGCACGCGCGTGGTGCCGCCAGTACGCCGCCTGATGCTCGGGCGCCATGTCGGCGACAGGCGTGTTGACGGGAAACCCGTCTGACCCAACTGCGGGCCCTTCCGGCTCCTGGTCGGCGTCCTCGACGAGCACCTGCTCGTCTTCGGCTTCGACTTCGGGTGCGACTTCGGACATTGACGTAACTCCCATGTCGGGACGGATGACCCACCGTGACGGCGGGGTCTGGGGCATGCGGAACTCCGGGCCTGCCATGTCGGCTGGTCCGGTCGGAGAAAGATCAGGTAGCGGGACGGTCCGCGGGATGCGGCTGGTAGATCGCCCACCAGTCGCGAATGGCCTGCGCCGTCCAATCGGGCCGGCCGTCGGCTTGGGCCCGCTCAATCGCCGTGTCGGCCGAAGTAGCGATCATCACCACGTCGGCGCCGAGCCGCTCCGCCACGGCGGCACGGTCCTCTGGCCGCGGAAGGCACCGGATCGCGAAAGTGCGGCCCGGTCGTGAGGCTGAGTTCTGCTCCAAGCTGGCCCGCATCGACTTAGCGAGCTGCACCAGGCGGCGCGGGTGGTCGTGGCTGGAGCGTGACCCGAGTTCGCGGCAGATCTCATCCAGATCGATGACGCGGTCACCAGGACCAGCGCGTGAGCGAACCCAGGTGCTCTTTCCTGCGGCGGGCGGGCCGCAGACCAAGGTGATGGGAATCGCCGTCACCCCTTTTCGGGTGCGTTCCGGCCGTCCCAGTAGCGGCGCCACGCCTTCAGGGCGTCCTTGCCGGACGTCCCCGCTGTGGCGGCCTTCCACTGCTCGTAGAGGTCTTTGCCGTGTTCCAGCCACACCTCGTCTCGCGCGAACACGGGAGCGGCGATGCATCCGCAGTGTGCGTGTGCCTGAAACGACGCAGTGTCCTCGGAGAACACAGGGCCACGCGAAACGAGCATTGAGCAGAAGGCGCACGGGTTCGCGTCAGCAATGCGGGCCCAGCCGATCGCCTCGCGGTCCTCATCGACCGCGTCGAGGATCGTCCGCCGGCCGCCGTCCAAAGCGATCCGCGACATCGCGCCAGCGACCAGCACCCCGGAATTACGACGCGCACGTTCTGTCTCCACCCCTGAGGCGAGTGAACGCTCGTACGCTCGCTGGCCTGTCACCCTGGCGGTGACCTCGACCAGCTCGCGCGGCGCAACGGGAGCTATCCGCGGAACAAGCAGCCCCGAGACGCCAGACGCTTCCCGGGCCGCGAGATAGTAGTTGGCCGCCGAGCGCGAAGACTCCCCGCGGAACAGCAACACCAGCGCCTGCAACGCCTCCAGCACTGCGCGCCACACCGTCGGGTTCCGCGGCTCATATGAGGCCAGCCACAATGCGAGCACCTTGCGGGTCATCTCGGCGGAGATCCGGGCCTGCTCGACCCGCTGCGCGTCAGCCAACTGCTGCTGGCTGGCCACCAGGCACCTCAGGCTCTCCCGGTACGACCTCGGCCCCAGATTTCGCCTCAGCCTTGGCCTGGTTCGGCGCCAACTGCCGGTCGAGCACGCCGCTCAGCCGCTCCACCTCATCGGCCGCCTCCGCGGTTTTCTTCCACCGCTCGATGTCGGTCTGCGAGACTCCGGGGATCTTCTCCCACAGCTCCTGAGCGGGAACTTGCAGCATCTGGACGAGCTTCCCGAGGGCGTCCACAGTCTGTGCGAGTGCCCGCGTTGTGGTGTCCCGCCAAACGACCTGCGCGGACGTGTCCTCCCATGCCGCCTTGTTCCCGGCTGCGAGACCGGCGAGGCGCAGCGTCTGCTCGTGCGACTCTCCGAACGTGGACTTGCGCTCGTCGGTCTTACGGTCCAGACCGTCGCGCGCAGCTGCGAGGCTCTCCGCAGACAAGTTCGAGACCACGCCGAGCAGGTAGTACGGCGGCGTCTGAGAGATCGTCGCCATGCTGCGGATCGACTCTTCGCGTGACTTGAGGTAGCCGGTCAGGTCCGTCGCGCCGAACTCACCAAATTTCGTGTCCGGGTCTTCGGCGACGAAAAGGCCGTCCACGCGCGACTTGAATGGCTCGATCGGGTTTCCGCTTTCGTCCAGCGGCGGCGCCATGCCGGTCACCCACCGCTGGCGGAACGCGGCGTACTGCTGGGCCATCAGCAGACCGAACGTGGTCGAGTTGATCTGATCCTGGATCTGGATCAGCGGCTCCACCTCGCCGGCGACCGCCTGGCCCTCGTCCAGGTCCTCCTCGTTGCGATACCGGATGACCGGGCAGACACCAAGGTTGTGGTCTTCGACCCCGCCGAACTCCATCGTCTTGCGGTCCTTCTCCGAGGAAAACCGGTAGACCGACGTGTCGTCGAACAGCCTGATCTGGCGGCGCTGCTTGAGCTTCCCGCCGGAACCCTTCGCCTGCTCGTGTGTGACCTCGACCGCGTACAACGGCCACTCGTCGTTCACCGCGTCCGCGTAGAACGCGGTCATCCTGCGCGGCGACATCGGAGTGATCACCGGGGCCGGCTTGCCCGGCAAGACCAGCGCGTAGGAGATGCCGTACTTCAGCGCCGCACGGTAAATGCCGTGTTGGCGGCCATCCATCCGGTTGGCTTGCCAGCTCTCCCACGGCGCCGCGTTGTCATCGGACTTCGCTCGCCGGTACCCGTCGACGTACAGGTTCTGCGCGACCACGTTGACGACCAGCGGCAGCATGTTGACGACGGCCCGCTCAAGAAGCCACCGGTACTCGCTCTTGGCGCCCGCCGGCACGTACACCGAGGTGTGCTTGCCGGACACGTAGTCGGCGATGCACTTCAGCCGCTCCTGCTCGGGAGCGCGCAACGCCAGAAGGGTCCTGACGGTGGCCTCGGCCTCTTTCTGGTCAAGCGCCACAACGGACCCCCTAGCTATCTGAATCCGTGGACGCGGCCCGTTCGGGTCTTCTGCTTGCGGTTCTTGTACTTGGATGAGGCCAGCACGAGACGGCGGACCATCCGGGCGCCGATCACGCAGACGGCAGCGTCGATCTTCTTCGGCGAGTCCGGGGATTCCTTACCGATCGACACGCCCCACCGGTTCGGTCGCCGTCGCGCGTTGCCCGCATGACGGGCGACGCGAGAATCTCCGTCGTGACGAAACGCCCGCTCGTTGATCTCGGTCTCGGTCAACTCGCACGCCAAGGTGAAGTCATACGTGCGTGACCGCATGTCCCAGGCGATGGCCTGCGGATCTTTCCCATCCGGGACCGCGTGGACAAGCAGCCGGTCGGCGTACCGCTCCGGCCAGGTGACCTTCGCGAAGCCTTCCCACTCCTTCACGTCAGCGAAGAAGGCCAGGACCTGCCAGCGGTCGAACATCTGCTCAACCGCGGCATCGACTTCGGCCACCGGCACCACGGATTCGGTGTCGTGCGCCGTGTCCGGCTCCCACACGCCGATCGTGAACACGTAGCCGTCCGACATGCGGCAGCCGACCAGGGCCGTCGCGTCACGGGACTTCGATCCGTCGAAGAACGCGACGATCTCATCCCCGTCAGCTAAGACCTCGCCAGGGTCGGCGATCGCAGACCAGGCCTGCGGCGTCACCCACGCGTCCTGCACGGCGGTCGGCCAGTTAAGGTACTTCCGCTTCGAGTCGTCGGGCTTGGCCCGCGGATCCCAAATGCGAGTAATGATCGCCCGCGGGTTCACCCACCAGCAGTCGTCGTACACGAGCTGAAGCGCCCGCCGGAGCGAATCTTCATCAGTCATGTCCGTGTCAGCCGGCGCCACCCGTGCGTCGTACAGGATGCGCGACTCGTTACGAGTCCGCCCTTCCTCCTGGGCCACCCATGCGTCCCAGTCCGCCTCGGCGACCGAGCCGATACCGGGCACCCACGAGTTGCAGGTGCCGAGCATCCGAGAGCCTGACTTGGCCAGGTTGTCGGCCAAGGTGGACGCGAGATCCGTGCCGCCGTTGCTCGGCTTCCAATGTTCGAGCTCGTCGCCGACGATGGCCGTAGCCTCTGCGCCTTCAGCGGACGTGTAGGACGACGTGATCTGCTCCAACGTCCCCTCGGGAGCCTTGAAGTACTGCGTCTTGCCAGGATCGAGCGCGAACTCCTGGACAAGCCGCGAGCCCTTCGGGGCGAAAGCGCGGACCATCCGCATCGTGTTCTTCGTCTGGCTCTCGGCCGTCGCGACGATCTGCACCCACGGCATCTCCACGGGGCGGCCCACACAACCGCCAGGCGCCCGCGGGTCGAAGTCTTTCAACCGCACAGGAGCGGTCAGCTCGGCCAGTGCCCACAGCGCCGCGAACGGGCTCTTCCCGCTACCCTTTGCCAGCCGCCGAACCGCATGGTGGAACAGCCACTCCCCATCGTCGTCGACGGCGTAGAACCAGAGCAGAAACCTGATCTGCGAGTCCGTGAACTCGAACCGCTCGCCGGCGCGGGAGCCATTTGGCTGCTTGAGGTACTTGGTTGCCCAGCGGACGATCTCCCAGCCGAGAGTGAGATCAGGTATCCCCGCAGGGAGCGTGACGAGCCGGTCAGCCGGAGATGCGACGCTGGTATTCATCGAGCGCCACCACTGCCGCGTCCTCATCGGCGTCCGACACCGAAGTCCGCTCCAGCTCGATCCGAAGCCGACGCCGGTCCCCCTCGGTCGCGGCTAGTGACCCGAAGCCGGAAAGGATCGCGGTCAGCATGTGCGCCGTCGGACGCTCCTCGAACTTCTCAATCGCGCGCGCGATGATCAGCGCCGAGGTCCAGTCCGAATCGGCGTAGAACACCGACTGGCCAGACGTTCGCAGCGACTCGTACCAATCGAGCGCCAGGCCGCACAGACCCTCCGGAGCGTCGGGGCCGCGGACGCCTCCCGGCGCAACCGTCGGCGCCCTGTCGATCTCAACCTTGTTGCGGCGACGCCGCTGATCACTACGGCTGGGCACAGGCCCACCAGAACGAGCCATCTTCTTCTCCCATGTCGGGACAGGCGGCTCGCCATGTCGGAGAGCACGCCGAAGCGGGAGCAGCGGAGATCCCACCCAGCCGTGTCGGCGGAGCGATCTTCAGTGCTCAGATTGGGGAACCGACTCCCGTCACTGCGGGTAGTCGAAACCGGGTCACAAACTCGTCACAGCCCGTACGAAATGCCCGGCCGTATACCGTGCCGGGCTGCCTTCGGGAATGATCTTGGGGTCATCCCCCACCCCGTCACTGTGTGTGATCGGTGCGGGAGGGTCAGGTCAGAGAAGGCCGGGGTGTTGCTCGGCCGGTCTTGCTCGGGGGATGCGCTTGGCCTTCCTGGCTGCGGCACCCTGCTGCCCTGTGCGTCTGCGATGGTGCGTGCGGCACAGTGCTCTCAAGTTGGCGAGGTCATGGTCCTTCGGGTCACCTATGTGGTCCACCTCAAGGTGATCGATGGACCTGCAAGGCAGGCCTGCCTCTAGCCACCTGCATGAGATGTCCCTCTTGAGTACTGCGGCTACGCGTGCAGGCCAGTCAACTGGCCTAGGTGTGGATCTCCACTGGCCGGAGGATTCGACCCTGTCACGGGGGTTGGCCTGTATGCGCCTGGCCATCAGCTCTTGCCTTCGCCGTGGTGCTCGCCTGGCCAGTCGCCTGTGGCTTCGTGGAACAGCTTGGCGCACCAGCCGTCGATCATGTGGTCGGGCATCTTGCCCTTGTAGAAGGCCCGGCATCTGCCGAAGGAGCCGTCCGTTCCCCATGCGAAGTGCGCTGCCCCTGCCCCTGAGGTGGCCCATTTCCTCAGCTTCTCGACGTTGCCGTCTCCGGGCTTGGTGTCTGCCATGGCCGCGCCTCCCTTTGTAGGGTTTGGCCGGTCGGCCGCCGATGGAGATCTGGTGCTTGTCCTGGTCGCCGAAGTGGACGGCGGCGGCGTGGTCCGCCTGGGTAAGTGCCTTTGTGTTGTTCTCGGGGGCAAGGTTGACGTCCCGCATGCGGTTCATCAGGTGTAGCGCCTCGTCGACCTTCTGCCTGGGGAGGTTCTTGGCGAGGCGTTCACGGATCCGTGTGAGGGGGATCCAGTCGCCGGGCTTGCGCGCCAGCTTGTTGTAGACATCGCGGACGTCCTTCTGGATCTCCGGGATGGACGCGCCTCCGGCAGCTGGTGCAGACGGAGGCGGTGAGGTGGGTGTCCGTCCGGCTTTGCTGCGTATGGCGGCGTCGGCCTGGCGGGACGTTTCGAGGTCTTCCCGGTTGCGGAGGTTCATGCTGTGGACGTCGACCTCTTGGCCGTCGGCGGTGCGGACCCGGACTGTTCCGGCTTTGCCTTTGGAGACGACGTGGCCGTTCCTACCCTGTCCTGCGCCTCCGGTGATACGGACTTCGTCGCCTTCGCGAAGGGCTTTGCCGTTGGAGTCGGCGCCGGCCTTCTTTCCCGGCTTGGCGGCTGCGGGCCTGGGGGGAGACTTCGCCGCGGGTACCGGCTTCGTCTGAGGCTTGGCCGCTGGCGTCGGCTTCTTCGCCACCGCGGGTTTCGCCGCAGGAGGCTTCGGGGCGGGAGGCGCCTTCGAGTCCGAGCCGTTCGGCTTCTTGTCGCGCTGAGCGTCCTGCGCCTTCATCCGGTTGTAGACCTCAGCCGCCTCAGCGGCGACGCGGGAGATCGCGGAGTTGCGCCCCGGTTTGCGGCCGTGGTTCTTCGACTTGGCGGCCGTAGGCGTGACAGGGATCCAGCCGTGCTTCCATTCCTGGCCAGGATACGGGTGAGGCATCGCGCACCTCCGTGTGGTCGGTAGGGCGCGGAGCCCGAATAGTTGCTGGGGTGAGCTTCCGGCGAAGTCAGCCCTTCGGGAGCTCGACCATCGAGTAGCCGTTGGACCAGCCGGTACGCATTAGGGTGTTGACCGCGTCAGCCTCCGTGCCGCCGTGGTCACGCATCCAGGAGCGCACTGCGTAGGCGGCCGATTCTCCGCCGGAGTAGGTGACCGTACCGTCGCCTGCGATTTCCGCGCGGGATAGCTCTCTGCCATCGCGGACGCTGACGATGCGAAGCACAGTCATGGTGATCACCGTACTCCCGCGAACAGACTGGACATTCCCTGGGCATTCTGACCGAGCAAGTCCACAATGCCGAGAGAGTAGTCCAGCCATCGGCTGCGGCCGATGTGCTCGAAGTCCGGCCTGAGTGACTCCAGCCGCCGCCGCACCTCAGCCACGTCGGCTTTCGTGAGCGGGTTCGGGCCGCTGGTGTAGTTACCGGCGAAGGGGCCGTCGCCACGCACCTGCCGGACGCGAACCCTGCCACTCGATGGGACACCCGAGAAGGCGTGGCCGTGGTCGATGGGGATTGTTCGGCCGTCGGTGGTGAGCATCCAGTTGCCGGTGTTCCGGTCGGCGTTGGAGATCAGCACGTCGAGGAGGCCGATGAGGTTGCCGTCGTCGTGGTCAATGGAGGCGCGCCTGCGGCGGTCCCACTCCGGTTCGTGCAGCTCTCTCAGCTCGTCCGCGGTCATCGCATTGTCCACGAAGTCCATGTAAACGCTGGACTCGTGGTCGCGGTAGACACGCGGAGCTTGTAGGCCGAGAGCGCGGGCGATCATTGAGGCTGCCTGCTCGGCGTCCGGGTTGCCGCCCGTCTTGTGGACCACCTTGGTGCCATTCTTGAGCGTGACCAGCTCCGTGTCCGCCGACGCTCCGCCCGTCAAAGCTCGGCGCTCGCGCGGCGGGTAGCCGTCGTCGACCGCTGCGGCGAGGTCCTCGATGCCGTCGGTATTCCGGTGGAATTGCTGCGCTTGGGGCGACACCGGGCGTCCGACATTCTTACTCTTGAGGTTGCGGCCTGCCGCCTGGCGGATCGCTGCATCGATCTTCTTCGAGGGGTCGCTGCTGGAGCCTTTCAGTTCGGGTTTCGCGTCCGCCTGCATCCGCTTGTGGATGGCCCCTGCCTCGGCGGCCAAGCGGGAGATCGCGCTCTGACTCCCGCCTCGCGGCTTGCGTCCGTGATTCTTAGCGACCGCGGCGGCAGGTGTGACCGGGATCCAGCCGTGACGCCACTCCTGGCCAGGGTAGGGGTGAGGCATGAGCAGTCACCCCTTCGGAGGGCGCTATCTGGGTGGAGAGGCGGCGGCGGTGATGGTGTTCAACCGGCCGCGCCTCTGCTTGCGCCGCCGACGATCTGTCCGACGAGGTAGAGCGCCTGGCTCTTGGTGAAGCCCGCCGAGACGTACGAGGTGAACAGTTCGTGCAGGGACGCAGCCGCTTGGGCGAGCTGCGTGATTGGATCCTCGGGCTCAGGCACCGGAACCTCCTGCCTGCACCAGAATCGCCCGCGCTTGAACGATCGCCGTGAGGCTGTCGAGCAGGATGAAGCGTCCATTTGCGTCTCGGCACTGATCGGGCGTGGAAGGCCATTCGGCCCCGAAGCTTGCCCGGTGCTTGACGTCGAGCTCCAGTTCCTGGCGGGCGACTTCATATGCCTGCTCTATGCGCTCTACCGACTCACGAAGGCGGGCCAGATCAGACATGGTTCTCCTGGGGTTGAGAACGACAGCGCTATTTGGCGACAGCCAGGGCGCGATCCGTTGGGGCATCAAAAAGGCCCGCACAAGGCGGGCCAGATTCCGCAAATGATCTACTGAAGCTCAACTAGTCATCAGCAAGATCGATGCATGGGCCTTCTTCGACTGATGGCCGATAGCGGTACACCGGCCCGCGATCGCTGCGGCGCGATTCCCGCTGCCGCTCTGCCATCTCAGCGGTGATCGCCTGCCGCTCATGCTCAGAAAGCGTGCCGAGCTTCGGAAGCCGTTCCAGGGGCGGTAGCGCGAGCAGGTCATCCAGCGTCATCCACGTCACCTCAGTAGGCCCAGCCGTCGGAATGCCTCACTCAAAGCCGACGCGATCGGCTCGAAGTCGTCAGCGTTCCAGTATCCGGGGTAGCCGTCGGCGAAGCCAGTCCCGGGGATGACTTGTTCGCCGTTGGCAGGGTCCTGAGCCAGCTCCAAATCGGCAAGCATGCCCGGGTCGCCGGATTGAGTGGCGATCCATTGCGCGTACGAACGACCGAACATCTCGCGAGGGCTCAGCAAGTAGTCGACGTGCGCGTGGTCAACGTCGAGTTCGTTGACGATGCCGTCAGGGCGGCGGCGCCGAACCAGGATGGAGCCGTCTGGGAGGCTCTTGATCGACTGCAGCACTTGTGTCGTACGGCTGCTCTGGACGGCTTTCCACCATTCGTTGAAGTTCTCGCCGGAGCCCAGTTGGGTCTCTACGGTGAATGCCCGAGCGGGGGGAAGTCCCGCGCGATCAAGGAAGTGCCCGAGTTCGTGAGCAGCGGTGATGTGCGGGTACCGCCCGTTCGGGTTGAGGTCGATCCGATTGCCTCGGTAGGCACCCAGATACCCCGGCCGGTCCTCTATCCCCAAAGGAATCGGGCGCATGCCGTCTGGCATGCGATGGACTCGATCAATGGCCGCTTGGGTGCGAGCCATGGCGGCACCATGCGGCTCGCTGGGGTCGACGTTGGAGACGAGATCCTTGATCCGATCCGCAGCCTCCGCATGCAGGGGCAGTTCGCGGCTACTGTCGGGCAGACGGCCAGATGCGCGGCGAATGGCATCGTCCATCATCTTCGACAGACCGGGGCCTGTCGTTTCGCCGAATCTTCCATCCGGGCCGCGGGGATGCAGACGGGGGTCCCAGCTGCCCATGACGCCCCCTCAGCGGTGTCCGGATCAGGGGCGGCGGAGTAGGACGTCAGGCGTGGGCGAACTCTGCAACGACGGCCCGCACAGCTTCCGGATTTCCCTCGGCGGCGACATATCGGGCGGCGAGCTGGCCATTGGCGGTGTGCTGCGGCGATCCGAGGCCCATCTGCTGCTCATGCCACAGATGCCAGATCGTGCCAGGGTGTTTGATCGTCGGTCCGAGAAGAGCGTCAGCGGCGATCCGGTAGGCGGTGTCCTCGTAGGCGTACGCGATGAAGCGTTCATCCATGCCGCCTGCGCGCCACCAGCTTGACGGCTGGATGACCCATACGCCGCCAGTTGCCCAGTCGTGGGCGAGTTCCACGTCGCACTGTGCGGCCGGTGCGCCGGAAAGGTAAGCCTCGGTGCCCGCCCGCGAGAATGCGCGGTAGTGGACGTACGGCAGGTGCAGGAGCCCGTCCCGGGTGCCCTCGATCGCATCGAGAAGCGGACCACGCTCTGGGAGGGTGTCGGCGTCGCACAATACGACCACGTCGCATTCGGCCTCTTGGGCGAGCCTCACGCCGAGGTTGCGTGATCCAGCCCTACTGAACGGCTGGTGGCCGGAGTCGACGTCGAGGTGGGCCGCACCTGGGAGGAGATCCCGGAGGTGGGCGCGGACCGTCTCGTGGTGGCGCTCACGATCTGGCTGGCCCCCGCGCCACGGGACGACGACGGCGACACGCATGAGGCCCTCCTGGTCAGCTCTTGCGGCCGATACGGATGACGGTCACCCCTGCCTGGTCCGGCATGTAGCCGAACGGGTCGATGACGATCGAGCCGGGCGCCCATGCGATGTCGGCGAACTGGGGGTGCTTGGTAGCGACCATGTACACGCCCGGCTCGG
>JBIOWF010000361.1:0-2629 GCA_044868295.1 Microtetraspora sp.
CGAAGGCGATCCGCAAGTTCGGGTAGCGCTCGAAGACGGCGCGGCCCATCAGCGCGGTGAGGATGTTGGCCAGCGTCATCTGGAACAGGCACAGGCCGCTGTACATCAGCGCCCGCTGGGTCAGGCCGGTGTACTGCTCGCGCAGCTTCGGCGACACCGCCGGGAAGGTGTGGAAGTGCAGCGGGATGCCGACCTCGTTGATCGCCTCCCACAGCGGCTCCCACTGCGGATGCCACATGGGCTCCATCTCCCACGAGCAGGAGAGCTCGATGCCCTTGAACCCGAGCGTGGCGACGCGATGCACCTCGGCCACCGCGGCCCCGATGTCGCCGTAGGGCAGGCAGGCCAGGCCGATGTGGCGCTCGGGGTAGTGGCGGCAGAACTCGCTCAGCCACGTGTTGTAGATGCGCAGCATCTCGGTGGAGGCCTCGCGGTCGTTCAGCTTGGCCGCCGCCGCCAGGATGCCGTAGATGACCTCGGCGTCGACGCCGTCGCGGTCCATCTCCTTCACGCGCAGGTGCGGGTCCCCGGGCCGGCGGATGCCCTTCTTGCCGTCCTCGTACAGGCCGGTGGAGGCCATCACGTCGACGCGGAGCTGCTTGCCGGGAACGTACTTCGTGCCGGAGGCGCCGACCCCGCCCGCCAGACCGAACGTCGCGCCGTTGCCGGCGATCCACCGTGGACCGTCGGGTCCGTCGGCGACATAGGGCATCCTCGCCTTCAGCTCCCGCGGGGCTTCGGAGACGAAGAGATCGGGCGGCAGCCAGATGAGGTCGAGGTGACAGTCCGCGGAGATCCGATGGTAGCGCATGAACGCTCCTTCCTCGTGGACGCCGGGAACGCCTATCGCCCGGTGACCGGTGGGAGCCCTTCCACCCGTCGTACGTCGTTGATGACCTCGAGCACGCGCGTGTGCAGGCCCGGGTACTCGATACCGAACTCCTTGGCGAGACGGCTCCAGTCGACCAGGTAGTTGCCGGATTCCTCGCGGCCGCCGTCGTCGGCGAAGGTGATCTGGGCGTCGGGCAGGAACCCGCGCACGATGTCGGCCAGCTCGCCCAGGCTGATCGGGATCCCGCCGGAGTTGTACAGGTGGTGGCGGGGCGCCTCGGCGAGCAACACCCGCGTGAACACCTCGGCGATGTCCTCCACGTGAACCAGCAGGCGCATCGTCCCCTTGTGCGGCAGATGCACGGGCCGGCCGCGAGCGGCGTCCGTCATGATCTGCACGTGGTCGACGGAGCCGCGCACCTTGTCGGGGCCCGTCACGTTGGCGGGCCGCACGCCGACGATCGACATGCCGTAGTTCTTGACGTACTTGCGCGCCTGGAACTCGTTGAAGATCTTGTGCATCGCGTACTGGCTGGTGCCGTACACGGGATCGTCCTCGTTCACGAGCCGCTCGCCGAAATGGCTCTGCTGGCCGCTGACCGCGATCGAGCTGGCGTACACCACCCGCGTGACGCCACCCAGGCGGGCGGCCTCGAAGCAGTTGTCCATGCCGAGGATGTCCAGCCGCATGACCTGGTGGGGGTTGCCCTCCCCGGCGCCCAGCCCGTAGGCGAGGTTGATGAGCCGCTCGGGCTTGACGTCGAGCACGGTCCGCATCACGTCGTCGAACCGAGTGACGTCGCTGCGGACCACCGGCGCGCCGATCGGCTCCCCGCCGAACGCCGGCGCGGCCGGGTTCAGGTCCATGCCGACCACGGACTCGCCGCGCGCGAGGAGCCGGCGGATGAGCCGGGGACCGATGAAGCCGGTGGCGCCGATCACCAGCACTGACACGCGGGGATCGTAACATGCCGGCATGACCTCGTCCCCGGACCCGGTGGCGGCGCCGAGCGTCGCCGCCTCCCGCGGCGCCTGGCTGGTCGCCTGCGCGGCGATCTGCTGGAGCAGCGGCGGGCTCATCGTCCGTCTCGTCGGCACCGGCCCCTGGACCACCAGCCTGTGGCGGAGCCTGTTCGCCACGGTGTTCCTGGCCCTGGCGCTGTGGATCCCCCGGGGTCGCGACGTGTTCACGCCCTGGCGGCGGGGTCCGGTCCTCGCGGTCGCCGCCTGCATGGCGCTGTCCTCCACGTGCTTCATCCTGTCGCTGGCGCACACCTCGGTCGCGAACACGCTGATCCTGATCTCCACCGGGCCGTACGTGGCCGGCTTGCTCGGCTGGCTGCTGCTCGGCGAGCGGGTGGCCCCGCGCACGTGGCTGGCCATGGGCGTCGCCGTCGTGGGAGCGGTGGTCATGGTGTCCGGCTCCTACGCCCGCGGCGTCTTTGCCGGCGACCTCCTCGCGATCCTCATGGCGGCCAGCTTCGCGACCGCCACGGTGCTCGTCCGGCGTTCCCCCGAGATTCCGATGGCGTCGGCCGCCGTGCTGGCCACGCTGCTCACCGCCCTCGTGGCGCTGCCGCTGGCCGATCCGCTCGAGGCCGCCGCGCGCGATCTGGCTCTCCTCGCGTTCTTCGGCGTCGGCCAGTTCGGCGCCGGCTTCCTGCTCTTCATGCTCGGCGCACGGACGATCCCCGCCGCCCAGACGTCGCTCATCGGCCTGCTGGAGACGGTCCTGGGCCCGCTGTGGGTCTGGCTGGTGCTGAACGAGCGACCGGCGGCGACGACCCTGGCCGGTGGC
>JBIOWF010000362.1:0-2797 GCA_044868295.1 Microtetraspora sp.
GTGTCCGACCTCCCGCTCCTGGACGCGGCTCGGCAGCGGCTCGGCGACCCGGAGGCGGCGCGCCGCAAGCGTCGGCACGATGCCACGGTCGCCGCCGAGCGTGAGCAGATGGCCAAGGTCGTGGACAGTCTGATCGCGGTCGCGGACGACGAGTACGGCATGGGCCTGGTGACGATGCTGCGCGGACGGGACCTGCAGGACATCCTGGTCGACGAGACCGCACTGCCCAGCACCGACCCGGACCTGCTCGCCGGCCCGTTCGCGCACATCGTCGTGGACGAGGCTCAGGAACTGACCGACGCGGAGTGGCAGATGTTGCTGCTCCGCTGCCCGTCCCGGAGCTTCACCATCGTCGGGGATCGTGCGCAGGCCAGGCACGGGTTCACGGAGTCATGGCAGGAACGGCTCGAGCGGATCGGGCTCGACCGGATCAACCTGGCCTCCCTGAGCATCAACTACCGGACGCCGGAACAAATCATGACGGAAGCCGAGCCGGTCATCCGGGCCGTGCTCCCGGACGCCAACGTACCGACCTCCATCCGCAGCAGCGACGTCCCCGTCGTATACGGATCTGCTTCGGATCTGAGCTCGATCCTCGAGACCTGGCTCGCCGCACATGCCGACGGGATCGCCTGCGTCATCGGCGATCCCACATTCCGTACGACGTCCCGCGTCCGGTCGCTGACCCCGGAGCTGTCGAAGGGGCTCGAGTTCGACCTGGTCGTCCTCATCGACTCAGAGGCGTTCGGCGAGGGCATCGAAGGAGCGGTCGACCGCTATGTCGCCATGACCCGAGCGACCCAGCAACTCGTCATCCTCACGAGCTCCTGACGTTTGCCGGACTGCTCCGCCGACCGCGCAAAGTTTGTACAAGACTCGGCCGGCCGGCCACTCCTACTACGGCAGTCGGAGATTGTGATCTGGTCACCGGCGGGTGAGCCGGGTTCGTTGGTGGAACCAGCGGGCGCGGGCTTGATGACGTCGTCGCCAGATGTGCCAGCGCAGGTGGTGCTCCAGACCGTGCCAGGTGCGGGTGAGGAGATTGACCAGGCGTTTCACCTCGGGGACGGTCAGCGGGATCAGCCCGGGATCGACGGGCGGGATGGCGTCAGGGCTGGTGGGCGGCGGTGCCGTGCTGACGGTGGTGGTGCGGCTCCGGGCGGCGGTGACCGCGCAGACGGCCAGTGCGGCCATGGTCAGCACCAGATGCCGAAGCAGCGCCGGGTAGGTGCGGACCTGGGAATGGTCCAGGCCGAAGGCATCTTTTCCGGTTTGGAAGTCTTCCTCTATCGGCCACCCGCGTCCGGCGATCATGATGAGGGTGCGCAGTGTCACGGGGCGGCCTTCAGGGACGAAGCATAGGTAGAACGCCAGCTCGTGGATGCCTTTGTCGTTGGGCGTCAGGCTGCGGCGGATCAGCGGATGGCGGCCTGGATCGGCGGTGCCGATCCAGGCCCAGGCGTAGCGGCGTTCTCCCTTGGAGCCGATCCTGCACGAGTCGATGACCCAGCCGGAGGGGGTGAGCATCTTCCACGCCGAGTCGGCTCTGCGTGTGGTGGCGGTGGTGAAGGCGATCGGGGTCGACTTGGCGATGCCCAGCACGTAGCCGGTGTCGACCTCGGGGGACTCCAGCCAGGTGCGCAGGTGCGGGCTGGCGCCGTACACCTCGTCGCCGGTCACCCATGGCGGGAGCCGGTCTTCGGCGTGCAGGTCGGCCAGGATCTGTCGGCCCAGGTTCTTGCGCGGCAGATCGCTCATCAGCGCCCGCACGTACTTCTTCGCCTGTGCTCGGGGCTCCCATCTGCGGAAACATCGGGCCATTGCGGCCATCAGGTCATCGAGATGACCACCGACCGCTCTGGCCTCTACGATGGCGGCAGCAGCCGCCCCAAGGTCATTGATCGTCACACATCAAGATCACCGGGCGGCTGCCCTGTGTTACGGGCCTCACCGATCCCGGTGATCATGATCTCGGGCTGCCATACTAGCAGGAGAGCATCGACTCTGTAAGTCTTCTGTACAGCAGACCTGTCACCGACATTCCAGGTCATACTCCACTCTCCCGAAGCTGGCCCTTCCTCGACTTTCGCGAACGCGTACGAGGCTCCAGGGTCAGTAGAGCTATTTATTAGCCGAAGTGACGTGCCAGCGGGAATCTTCGCCGTACCAGTAACCGTAGCGCACAAAGGAATCACAGGCTCTTCGCGGCTGAACAGATAGTGTGATCATGCGGCCACCGATTGTGTCTGGCCGGTCGTGACGGCGTGTGACTGCCGGTCCTCGGCCTCGCCGAGGAGTTCGTCGGGGTGGATGTGGGATTTGGGTGGCGCGAAGACGGCCAGCGGGGGTGTCGCGATTGGCTCGCTGTCCAAGGTTGGGCGTTGACGCCATTCGGCTGAGAGCCACACAGGCCGGGTGCTGCGGGAGGCGGCATAGCGGGATCGGCGTTGCTGGTTGGCGACGTTGGTGAATCCGAATCCGCTCCGGTACACCAGTTTCACCAGGCGGTTCACTCCCTCGGCGGCGGCGTTGCTATGACCGGTGGCCACGCCACGGCAGATCTCCGCCCGCCACACCGAGATCGTCTCGGCGAGAGTCACGATCTCGGGCACCGAGGCGCCGACCGTGCCGCAAAAGACGAAGAAGTCCTCCAGCGCGGCGCCGATCTGGGCGCGAGTAGGTGCCAGACCGGTCCGGTTCGGGGACAGTCTCACCAGGTCACGAAGCTTTTCCTTGGCTCGCCACGCGGCCCCGATCTGCCGCCCGCCCTCGCCGAGATCGGCCAGGGCGACCAGGA
>JBIOWF010000363.1:0-47693 GCA_044868295.1 Microtetraspora sp.
GGGCTCCCCGCTGTCGCCGATCTTGTCGAACATCATGCTGGATGATCTGGACCGGGAGTTGTGGGAGCGCGGTCATCGGTTCGTGCGCTTCGCCGATGATATCCGTGTCTTCGTGCGTAGTAAGCGAGCTGCTCACAGGGTGCTTGACTCGGTGACGACCGTGGTCGAGCGGCGGTTGAAACTGAAGGTGAACCGGGATAAGTCCTCGGTCCGGCACGCCCGCCGGGCGACGTTGCTGGGGTTCGGGTTCTACTTTTCCCGGTCGGGTGTGAAGATCCGGGTTGACCCGAAGGCCGTCACGCGGCTGAAGGATCGGATCCGGGAGCTGACCAGCAGGCGCTGGAGTGTGTCGATGTTCTGCGGAATCGACAGGCTCAATCAGTACACGACTGGCTGGATGGCCTATTTTCACCTGGCGGACACCCCGCGGGTGTTCCGTGATCTGGATGAGTGGTTCCACCGCCGGATGCGGCGGATCCGCTGGAAGGAATGGAAACGCTTCTCGGCCAAGCGCCGTAACCTGCGGCTGTTGGGCATCCCGGACCATAAGGCTCGGGAATGGGGTTCCAGCGGCAAGGGGTACTGGCGAATCGCCGGGTCGGCCGTCCTTCACCGGGCTTTGCCGAACGCGCACTGGGAGGACCTTGGCCTGAAGGGTCTGCATCAGACCTGGCAACGACTCAGACCAGCGGCCTGACGAACCGCCGGATGCGGGCCCGCATGTCCGGTGGTGTGAGAGGGGACGGGTCAACCCCGTCCCCTACTCGATTGTGTGAGCCTTTCGGATCGATCGCACCGTCGTGGACGAACCGTCTCTGGCGGAAGCCGGGACCGCAGGATCGGTGTTCAGGCCAGGGCGTGGACGGCGGCGGCGAACAGCGCGGGCATGCGCTGGGCCGCGGGCACGATCAGCCGCGCCGAGCCCGGGTGACGACGTGCCTCAAGGAGCGCCCCGGTGAGCAGCCGGTGCCGCCGGGACAGGCGCCGCCAGGCGGCCTCGTACGCCTGCGGCCGGCCGGATCGCAGGCAGCGCACCAGAGCCTGGGCGGACAGCAGCGCCAGCGACACCCCCTCCCCGGTGAGCGCGTCCATGTATCCGGCCGCGTCGCCGACCAGCAGCACCCGCCCGGCCACCCGGCTGCGCACGCGCTGGCGCAACGGCCCGGCGCCACGCACCCGGGTAGCCGCGGGACCGTCGCACCGGCCGCCCAGCCGATGGTCCAGCCGATCGTCTGGACGGGTGCCCAGCCGGTCGACCAGCGCGGGGAACCCCGCGAGGTGCTCGGCGTAGCCGCATCGCCGCGAGCTGAGCACGGCCACCCCGACCAGGTCGTCGCCCACCGGTGTCACATACGCCTCCCCGCCGGGGGCCCAGTGCACCTCGACGTGGTCCGTCCAGGGCGCGACCGCATAGTGCCGCCGCAGGCCGTACCGGGCGGGCCGCGAGGAGGGCAGGCTCAGGCCGAGCAGGGCGCGCAGCGGCGAGTGCAGGCCGTCCGCGGCGACGAGCCAGCGGGCCCGCAGCCCCGCGGCGTCGACTCCGTCGTCGCGCTGGCGCAGGCCGTCGATCCGGCCGGGGACGACCTCCACGCCCAGTTCGGCGGCCCGCCGTGCCAGCGCGGCGTGCAGTGCCGTACGGCGCACGCCGAGGCCGGGGCCGTCCCGGAACGCCGCCTGCGCCGCGTGCCGGCCGTCCACGTAGCGGATCCCGCGCAGCGGGCTGCCGTCGACGCGTACCCCCATCGAGCGCAGCACGGCCGCGCCGGTGGGCATCAGCCCCTCGCCGCACGCCTTGTCCACGGGGGTCGGTCGCGGTTCGACCACGACCACCTCCATCCCGGCCGACGCGGCATGGATCGCGGTCGCGAGTCCCGCGGGCCCGCCGCCCGCCACCAGCACGTCGATCACGTCGACGCCCGCCCGGGTCCCGCAGCCAGGCCGGGTTCCGGTGTCTGGCCGGGTTTCGGCGTCTGGCCTGGTTTCGCGGTCCGGCCCGGCGCCGCCGCGGCCAGGGCGGCCTCCTCGCAGCGCAGGCGCACGACCATGAGCGCGGCGTTGAGCACGCTGAAGGCCGCCGCCGTGATCCAGGCGCCGTGCACGAGCGGCAGCGCGGCGCCCTCCACGACGACCGCGACATAGTTGGGATGGCGCAGCCACCGCCACCGGTACGGCCCGGCGGTCACCAGCGGCAGGCCCGGGACGACGATCACCTGGGTGTTCCACCGCCGCCCCAGCGTCACGATGCACCACCAGCGCAATCCCTGCGCGGCGGCCACGAGGCCGAGCATGGGCCGGCCGAGCGCCGGGACGAAGGGCCGGCCGGCCAGGCCCGCCTCCAGCAGGCAGGCCGCGAGCAGGCCGCTGTGGAGGGCCACCATCCACGGGTAGTGACCGCGCCCGGTCACCACACCGCCGCGCGCCATGCTCCACGCCGTGTTGCGGCGGGCGACGACCAGTTCGGCGAGGCGCTCCACCGCCACGAGCAGCACCAGCGCCGTGTACCAGGTGGACCACGTGTACGACCACATCAGGCCGCTACCAGCGCAGCAGGACGAGCTCGGAACAGAAACCGGGGCCCATCGCGATGAGCAGCCCGGGTGTGCCCGGCGGCGGTGGGCGCTGCGCCAGCGTGTCCCGCAGGACGTGCAGCACGGACGAGGAGGACATGTTGCCGACGGAGGCGAGCGACCGCCATGTCACCTCCAGCGCCCCGACGGGCAGTTCGAGGCACTCGGCGACGGCTTCGAGAACTCTCGGGCCGCCGGGATGGCACACCCAGGCCGTCACGTCCTCCGTCGTCAGCCCATGATCGCCGAGAAAGCGGCGCACGTCGCCGGCCAGATGGGCGCGCACGACGTCGGGCACGCTCGCGTCGAGGACCACGCGGAAGCCGCCGTCGGAGATCTCCCAGCCCATCACGTGCTCGGAACCGGGATACAGATTGCTCCGGGTCGCCACCACGACCGGGCCGGGCGCCCGCGTCGGCCGCCTCTCGCCGCAGGCGACCACGGCGGCCGAGCCGTCGCCGAACAACGCCCCGGCCACCAGATTGGCCGGGGAGGTGTCACCACGCTGGAGGGTGAGGGAGCAGAGCTCGACCGAGAGCAGCACCGCCACGTGGTCCGGCCAGCCGCGCAGGTAGTCGTGGAGGCGGGCGATCCCCGCGGCCCCCGCCACGCAGCCCAGGCCGAACACCGGCAGCCGCTTGACGTCCGGCCGGAGCCCGAGCCGGCCGGCCAGCCTGGCGTCCACCGAAGGCACGGCGACGCCCGTCACCGACGTGCATATGATCATGTCGACGTCGTCAGGGGCGAGCCCGGCCTCCTCCAGGGCCCCGCCGACCGCCTCGGCGCCCAGGTCCACCGCCGCCTCGCCGAAGATCTCGTTGGCCATCCCGAAGCCGTCGAGCTTGCCGTACTGCTCCAGCGGCAGCACCAGATGGCGGTGGCCGACCCGCGCGCTCGCGTGCAGCCTGTCCAGCAGCCGCCGGTCGGCGCCCGCCGGCAGGCACATTCGCGCGAACGCGTCGGTGATCTCGGCCTGGGGGTAGCGGTTGCGGGGAAGGACACCGCGTACGGCGGCTATACGCGTCATCGAACCAGCCTCGGCTCGCGGGAAACGGGAAGCGGACACCTCCCTCTTGCCCGCGATCACGTACGGCATGCCTCACCCGTCACATCGGGCATGGCGTCCCCGATGACCTCGACGGATACGCTCGACCCGTGACAGAAGGACCCGCGCCGGAAAGCGGGCCGCCACGCCGTACGAAAGGCGACGGGCGCCCCTCCGAGGCGAAGGACGGCGGTGGCCCGCGCGAGGTCACGGCAGGCGGGTCGCCGGGTGACACCGCGGCGGGCGAACTCGGGCGGCGGAACGACGGGGCGGGTCTGCCCGTCCTGGGCGACCAGGTCGGCCTGGATCCGGGTCAGCCGGCCTCCATGGTCCGCGTGTCGGGGATCGCGGACGGCCGTGCCGTAAGGGGGCTCGGGCCCAGGGCCGGGTTGGTCATGGCCTGCCATCCGGGGCCGACCGTCGCGGTCACCGCCCTGGTCACGCTGCTCGCGGCCGCGGTCGGCCGCGACGCCGCGGGGTGCGGCCTGGTGGCCGCCGCGGTGCTGACCGGGCAACTGTCCATCGGGTGGTGCAACGACGCGGTGGACGCAGACCGGGACACGGCCCTCGGCCGGACCGGCAAACCGATCGCCGCGGGGATGGTGAGCGCCAGGGCGGTGTGGATCGCCGCGTTCGCGGCGCTCACCCTCTGCGCGCCTCTCTCGCTGGCCAACGGGCTCACGGCCGGCGCCGTCCACCTGGTCGGCGTCGGCGCGGCATGGGCCTACGACCTGGCGCTGAAGGCGACGCCGCTGTCCTGGCTGCCCTACGCCGTCGGGTTCGGCACGCTGCCGCCGTTCGTGACGCTGGGGCTGCCGGGGCGTCCCTGGCCGGCGTGGTGGGCCGTCCTGGCGGCGGCGCTGCTCGGCTGCGGGGCCCATCTGGCCAACGTGCTGCCCGACATCGCCGGGGATCTGGCCACCGGAGTGCGCGGATGGCCACAGCGCCTCGGCGCCGCCCGGGTGGGGGCCCTGATCCCGGTGCCGCTGCTCGCGGCTTCGGCCCTCCTCGTCTTCGGGCCTGCAGGGCCGCCGGGCGTCATGAGCTGGGCCGCGCTCTCGGCGGTCGCCGTGCTCGGCGCCGCCGGGCCGTTACTGGGCCGGCGGTCACCCCGGATACCCTTCATGGCGGCGGTCGCGGTCGCGGCGGTCGACGTCACCCTCCTGCTCGGGCACAGTGGCCGGATCGCCATAATGTGATCGGAGATACTGGTTTCAAGCGTGGGCCGCGGAGGCCGTCGCCGGGATCCAGGTGGGCCATCCGCTCGACGGGCGGTGCATCCTCTGCCGATGTGAGCCCCAACGCGTGTCCCCCCAGAACAAGGAGCCCGATCATGACCTCTAGCGGAACCGAAGACACCACTGGTTTCGCCGACCTGGATCTGCGACCCGAGCTCCTGCGCGCGCTGTCCGACCTGGGTTACGAGGAGCCGACACCGATCCAGCGCGAAGCGATCCCGCAGCTGCTCCAGGGGCGCGACCTGCTCGGCCAGGCGGCGACGGGAACGGGAAAGACGGCGGCGTTCGCGCTCCCGGTGCTCCAGCGCATTCCCGCCGGCGGTGCGGAGGCGGACCCGACGGCGTTGATCCTCGTGCCCACCCGTGAGCTCGCCGTACAGGTCTCTGAGGCGATCCACCGCTACGGCCGCGATCTGGGGACACGCGTCCTGCCGATCTACGGGGGCCAGCCCATCGGCAGGCAGCTGCGGGAGCTGGATCGCGGCGTCGACGTCGTGGTCGCGACACCGGGACGCGCGCTGGACCACATCGGCCGGGGGACGCTCCGCCTGGGCGGTCTCAAGATGGTCGTGCTGGACGAGGCGGACGAGATGCTCGACATGGGGTTCGCCGAGGACATCGAGGCGATCTTCCAGGAGACTCCCGAGAGCCGCCAGACGGTGCTGTTCTCGGCGACGATGCCGCCGCGCATCAACGGGATAGCCCGTCGCCACCTGCGCGAGCCGGTCCGGATCCTGATCGAGCGCGAGACGGATCGCCCGGAGGGCGCTCCGCTGGTACGGCAGAGCGCGTACGTGGTCACGAGGGCGCACAAGCCCGCGGTGCTCGGGCGGGTGCTCGACGTGGAGGCGCCCGAGGCCGCGATCATCTTCTGCCGGACCCGCGACGAGGTCGACCAGCTCACCGAGAAGCTGAACGGCCGGGGCTACCGGGCCGAGGCGCTGCACGGCGGGATGGGCCAGGAGCAGCGCGACCGAGTGATGGGGCGGCTGCGCAGCGGGACCGCGGACCTGCTCATCGCCACCGACGTGGCCGCGCGGGGGCTCGACGTGGAGCAGCTCACCCACGTGGTGAACTACGACGTTCCCTCCGCGCCCGAGTCGTACGTCCACCGGATCGGCCGGGTCGGCCGGGCCGGCCGCGAGGGCGTCGCCATCACGCTCGCGGAGCCGCGAGAGCACCGGATGCTCAAGACCATCGAGCGGGTGACCAAATCCAAGATCGTCGTCGAGAAGGTCCCCACGATCGCCGACCTGCACGCCCGGCGGCTGGAGCTGACGCGTGCGGCGCTGCACGAGAGCATCCTTGAGGACGACCTGGACCGGTTCCGCGTCGTGGTCGAGACGCTCGCCGACGAGTTCGACGTCATGGAAGTGGCGCTCGCGGCGGTGAAGCTCGCGCATGAGGCCGGCGGACCCGCGTCCGACGAGGAGGAGATCCCGGAGCTCGCCTTCGCCCCCGGGCGGGAGGCACGTGATCGTCGTCCGGGCGCCGGGCGCGAACAGCGGCGTGGCAGGGGACCGGCGGGCGGGATGACCCGCCTCTTCGTCGGCATCGGCCGCAACGCGGGGGTCCGGCCGCAGGACCTGGTCGGCGCGATAGCCGGCGAGTCGAGTCTCAACGGGCGCGAGATCGGGGCTATCGAGATCGCCGACCGCTTCTCACTCGTGGAGGTCCCCGAGTCCGCGGCCGAAGAGGTGATCGCGGCCCTGCGCCGAAGCACCATCAAGAGAAAGAAGGCGACGGTCCGCCGGGAACGCGACGACAGGCGCTGACCGCCGAAGCGGCCGGCGGCATCATGCGGGTGGGATTCACGCGGCCGGCATATAAGCCGGTCGCCCCTCGCAAAGAGGCATTCCAGCCTTTCCAGGATGTCTTGATCGCGACAAGGTACGCTGGGGTGTCGCCGGAGTGCCCGATCTGCTTCGCACACAAGGCGTATCGTCCGCTGGGATCTGCAGCCCAGTGACAGCCCGACGGCATCGCGACATGCACCTGGGCCGCTTGCCGGGAGAACTGTCAGGCGAGGGGGAACAGTCGTATGACGCAGGAGCCGGCGCAGCTGGGCTCGGGGGCCTCAGGCACGGGGGATTCGCGCTCGGGGCCGCCGGACGTGGCGCATCGGGCGTTCGAGGAGCAGGTACGGCGCGCGCCGGGAGCCGTGGCGCTGGTGTGCGGGCCGGAGCGGCTCAGCTATGCCGAGCTGGACGCCCGCCGCCCCTGGGCCCACGCGGCTTCCCACTCCGGCTCCCACAATCGTCCTTCGGCGGGAGCCTGGCGCGAGAACACGGCCCGTACGCTAGTGCATGGCCATGTCAGCAGATCCGGTTCGACGATCAGTTCTCCTGCCGTCACAACAACTCTTCAGGCCACGGTTCTCGACAGGTGCTCGAGATCGTGGAAGTCATCAGAGAGGCCAGAGTCTCTAGCCTTGACTCCCCTTCAGGTATACCGATCGCTATACTCGCTCTGTGGCTGCCGGGGAGTGGGACGTCTACATCGTCAACGAGGTGCGTGAGTGGGTCGCTCAGCTTGACGACGCGACTCATGCGCGAGTTGTCCAGGCGATCGATGCGCTGGCCGAGGGCGGCCCCGGCCTTGGTCGCCCACTTGTAGACACGATCGCTGGTTCGAAGATGCAAAATCTCAAGGAACTCCGTCCTGGAACGGTTCGGATTCTCTTCGCGTTTGACCCGTGGCGATCCAGCATCCTCCTCGTGGCCGGTGACAAACCCGGGCGATGGAACGCCTGGTATCAAGAGGCGATCCCATTAGCCGAGCAGCGTTACGAGATCTACTTGAAAGAACGAGCGCAAGAAGAGGAGGGCCGATGATGACCAGCTATGTGCGATGGCAGGACATTCGGGCGGAGCATGTCGAACGGGCGGGCGGCGAGGATGTCGTTGAAATCGGCAAGGAGGAACTTCTCTCCGAGGTCCGCGGGCACCGACTGGCTGAGATTCGGCGAGCCCGTGGTCTCACGCAACAGGAGGTCGCCGGTCGGATGGGGGTGACCAAGGGGCGCGTGTCACAGATCGAGCAGGGAAAGGTCTCGGGGCACGAAGTTCTGGTGCGCTATGCAGCAGCGCTTGGTGGACGTCTTCACCAGTCGATCTACTTCGACGATGGGGACATCTCGGCTATTGCATAAAGGCGAACAGGACCCGCACTCACATCCGGCAACTTTGAGTGCTCGGCATCACCGTCACCCTGACCCGGGCCGTCTGACCCGCACCGCCCCCGACCAGCCCCAACCGACGATCACCGGCCGGGGCTCGCCGCCGCCTGCTTGGCTGAGGTCCTCATTTTTCGGTCAGCTTTGCCGACAGGGGCAGTTCGCCGCCTGCCTGAGCGAGGAGGTCCGCCGCCGAGGACTCGGCCACGCGGATCACGCGGGCGTAGACGCGGAGGGGTGATCGACAGGTCGGCGTGCCCGAGCCGCGCCGTGAGGACGTGAATGGGATGCGCGCCGGTCCGTCGGTTGCCCGCGCTGCGGCTCTTCGGCCTGTCGCGGCCAGCGAGGCAGCGCACTCAGGGGATACACGACTCCATCGAGACAGCAGTATTCGAGCACCACTGTGGCTCTCGCGACCGTATCGGTCTTGATGGTGCGCTATGGCGGATGACATGATCGGGTGCCGTGACCAGGAGGACCGTCAGTTGATCAGCTTTGTAACCGTCGATGCCGCCGCGCGCGAGCGGCCGTGGCTGACGCTCGTGCACGGCTTTTCGCACAACCACAGCTATTTCGACCTCGCGGTCCCTCACCTCCGGGAACACTTCCGGCTGCTGCTGGTCGACCTGCGCGGGCACGGTGACTCCGCAGATCTCCCGGGGCCGTACGGGATCGAGGAGTACGCCGACGACGTCGAAAACGTCCTTCACCAGCAGGGCATCGGCCGGACCCGCTACTGGGGGACGCACACCGGGGCGGCGGTCGGACTGACGCTGGCGACCCGTCGACCGGCCCTGTTCACGTCGATGGCGCTGGAGGGGGTCGTACTGCCCGGTGCGCCCATGCCGCGCACCACGCAGCTTCTCGCCACCGCCGCGGCGACGGCCAGGTCCGAGGGCGTCGCTCGCGCCCGGGACGAGTGGTTCGAGCAGGCCGACTGGTTCGCGTACACGCGCGAGCATCCCGTCGACACCAACGCCGAGGGCCACCGGCACCTGCTCGCGGCCTTCTCCGGACGCCCCTGGCTCTCCCCGGCGACGGCACGTCCGGTGACCGTCGTCGAGCCGCACCTGGCGCGGATGGACCAGGCGGCCCTGCTGTACAACGGGGTTTTCGACCTGCCGGAGTTCCTCCGGACCGCACGCACGGTCGAGGCGGGCATGCCGAACGCGACCAGGGTCGAGCTTGCGGACACCGGCGGGTTCCCGCTCTGGGAGCGACCGGACGCCGTCGTCCCGCTGGTCACCAGCTTCTTGAAAACAGCCTGAAGGCAGCGTGGCGATCATAAGGTCGCCCGGCAGCCGCAGGTCCATGCCTCCTCATCGGCTCCGCCCCGCGTCATGCCGATGGGGTCGCTCTCGGCGGGATCTTCGCAATGACGACTACATGGAGAACGGGCAGGACAGCCGGCGGGTCAAGACCGACGCGCTCCGTCCGAAGCCGGCCGCTTCGGTCGCCGACATCCGTGCCCGCTCACCGCAGGCGAAGATCTTCGTTGTCGGCTACGGGACCTACGCCCTGCCCGGCGGCTGCTACCCGCGGGTGCCGATCATCAAGAAGGACGCCGACTACATCCGCGCCACCTTGCAGTACTCGAATCGGGCGAGGAACCGGTGAGCGATCGGCAGGCGCGTGTTACGGGACGATGAGCGCCTTGACCACCCGCTGTGCCGTGACATCTTCCAGAGCGTCCTGCGCCTGCGCCAGGGGGTACTCCTTGCTGATGAGCTCCTGCCAGGGGAACTGCTCCGCGTAACGTGCCATCACGCGGACCGACCGGTAGACGTGACCCGCATCGCTGCCCCAGCACCCGCGAACGTCGAGATGCTTCTGGTTCAGATCCAGATGCGGGTTGAACGTGGTGGCTCCGGCGTTGGTGTACTGCCCGACGACGATGTAGCGGCCCGCGTCACGGGTGAGCCGCATTCCTTCGGGGACCGCGTCGGGCACGCCGGTCGCCTCGATGGTGACGTCGGCGCCCCGCCCGCGGGTCGCCTGCCTGACAGCCTCGACGCGCTCCTCGGGCGTGGTCGAGGAAATGTCGATGACCTGGTCCACTCCGAATCGCATCGCCGCCTGGAGGCGTACCTGCGGCCCTCCGATCAGGATGACCGAGCCGGCTCCCCGCAGTTGCGCCAGAACGGCGGCGCTCAAGCCGACCGGCCCGGCGCCCTGGACGACGACCGTGTCTCCGAACGCGATCTCGCCCAGCGTCGCGGCGTGCAGGGCTGTGGGCATGCCGCAGCCGGCGGCGAGGAACGAGCGCCAATTCAGCTCGGAGGGAAGAGGGATCATGTGCACACCCGGCCGAAGGTAGATGTACTCGGCCCATCCACCCAGCAGGCCGTGGTCGGCTGACAACGTCACCCCGTACACCCTGCGTGAGGGGCACCGGGTCGACGCGTGGCCGACCGTGCAGTGCCAGCATCGCCCGCATGTGCCGTACACGTCGAGGAAGGTGATTATTTGGCCTTCCTCCAGCGGTCTGCCGGACACATCGCGTACGGCACCCGCCGAGGAACTCGCGGGGCCGATGGCGGCCACCTCGCCGACGCTGACATGGCCGGGAATGATCGGATAGGGGACACCCGCGAGCTGGCCTTTCCACAGATGGGTGTCGGTGCCGCAGACCTCGCTGCCGAGTGTCTTCAGCAGAACGGCACCGGGCTCCAGCTCCGGGCGGCTGAACGTGCGGAGCTCCAGCGGTCGGCCTGGGCCTGTCATCACTACAGCCGATATCAAGGTGGCACCTCCTGTTGTCATGGAGAAGCCTGCCATGTGCCGACAGGTAATTCGGTTGCTCGGCCAAGGGGCATTCTGGCTTTATAGGGGCGTGTTGATCGCGGCAGGGCCCGCCGTGGGGTTGGTGGACAGAGGGGAGGCGACGATGACGTACAGCAAGGTGGTCGGGGCTCGGGCGCCGATCAGGATGTGGGCGGACCCGGAGACCGTAGAGGATCAGGCGATGCAGCAGCTGCGCAACGTCGCCGACCTGCCGTGGACCCATGGTGTGGCGGTCATGCCTGACGTGCACTACGGGATGGGCGCGACCGTCGGCTCGGTCATCGCGATGCGGGACGCTGTCTCGCCGGCCGCCGTGGGGGTGGACATCGGGTGCGGGATGAGCGCGGTCAAGACGTCCCTCAAGGTGGAGGATCTGCCGGACAACCTGCCGTATCTGCGGTCACGGCTGGAGCAGGCGGTGCCGGTGGGCTTCGGGAAGCACAAGACACCGGTTGATCCGTCGAAGGTGTTCGGGCTGGCGCAGTCGGGCTGGACGGAGTTCTGGCAGGACTTCGGGTCGCTGGCCCCTTCGGTGCGCAATCTCAGGGCGCGGGCCGAGGTCCAGATGGGGACGCTGGGGTCGGGCAATCATTTCCTGGAGGTCTGCTCCGACGATGACGGCGCGGTGTGGGTGGCGCTGCACTCGGGGTCGCGCAACATCGGCAAGGAGCTGGCGGAGTTCCACATCGAGCAGGCGCGCGGGCTGCCGCACAACGCGGGGCTGCCGGACCGGGATCTGGCGGTGTTCATCCAGGGCACCAAGAAGATGGACGCCTACCGCTCCGACCTGTTCTGGGCGCAGGAATACGCCCGGCGCAACCGCGCGGTCATGCTCGCGCTGGTCTGCAACGTGCTGCGCAAGCATTTCGGGGGTTCCGCAGGTCGTCCCCCGGGCGGGCACAGCAAGCAGATCCGGTTCGAGGAGCCGATCTCCTGCCACCACAATTACGTGGCCGAGGAGACCTATGACGGCGTCGATCTGCTGGTGACCAGGAAGGGCGCGATCCGGGCCGAGGAGGGCGATCTTGGGATCATCCCGGGTTCGATGGCGACCGGCACGTACATCGTGCGCGGGCTCGGCAACTCCAAGGCCTTCAACTCGGCCTCGCACGGCGCGGGCCGGAAGATGAGCCGGACGAAGGCGAAGAAGACCTTCAACCTGGAGGATCTGGCCAGCCAGACCAGCGGCGTGGAGTGCCGGAAGGACGCGGGAGTGCTCGACGAGATTCCTGGCGCGTACAAGGACATCGAGTCGGTCATGGCCGCGCAGACCGACCTGGTCGAGGTGGTCGCTCATCTTCGTCAGATCATCTGCATCAAGGGTTGACCCGGATGTGGTGGTTCTATCGGAATCACCACATTCGGTGGCCTGTTGTCACAAGGGAGCTGGCAAGCCGTAGGCTTGAGTCTTCTCTCGCTATGGAGGCCCCCCTGTGCTGGTTGACTCTTTCGGCCGGGTCGCGACCGATCTGCGGGTCTCGCTGACAGATCGGTGCAACCTGCGGTGCACCTATTGCATGCCGCCGGAGGGCCTCGAATGGCTGCCGAAGCCGGAGCTGCTCACCGCCGAGGAGATCGTCCGCCTTGTGAGGATCGGGGTGGAGCGGCTCGGCATCACCGAGGTGCGCTACACGGGTGGCGAGCCGCTGCTCCGCAGGGAACTGGTGGAGATCGTCGCCGCGACGACGGGGCTGCGTCCGCGCCCGCAGGTGTCGCTGACGACCAACGGCATCGGGCTTTCCCGGCTGGCGGCCCCGCTCGCCGCCGCCGGGCTCGACCGCGTCAACGTTTCGCTCGACACGCTCGACCGTGACGTGTTCGTACGGCTGGCGCACCGGGACAGGCTCCAGGACGTCCTCGACGGGCTGGCGGGGGCGGACGAGGCCGGGCTGGCGCCGATCAAGGTGAACACCGTCCTCATGCGGGGGATCAACGACCACGACGCGGTGCCGCTGCTCACCTACTGCCTGGGGCGCGGCTACGAGCTCCGGTTCATCGAGCAGATGCCTCTCGACCCCCAGCACGGCTGGCGCCGCGAGAACATGGTCACCGCCGACGAGATCCTCGGCATTCTCAAGGAGTCCTACGACCTGACCGAGGACGACCCGCGCGAGCGGGGCAGCGCCCCGGCGGAGCTGTTCCTCGTCAACGGCGGGCCGCAGCGGGTCGGCGTGATCGGTTCGGTGACCAGGCCTTTCTGCGGCGCCTGCGACCGAGTGCGGCTGACCGCCGACGGCCAGATCCGCAACTGCCTGTTCGCGACCGAGGAGTCCGATCTCCGTACGGCCCTGCGTTCGGGGGCTTCCGACGACGACATCGCGGCGCGGTGGGTCGCGGCGGTCCGCGGCAAGAAGGCCGGCCACGGCATCGACGATCCGGCCTTCCTCCAGCCGGCCCGTCCCATGTCCGCCATCGGCGGCTAGATGGTGCTCGGGCCTGCCGTGCCGTACGACGCGGTCATCCTGGCCGGTGGGCGCGCGTCGCGGCTGGGCGGCCTGGACAAGCCCGGGGAACTGGTCGGCGGGCGGCCGTTGATCGAGCGGGTCGAGGGCGCCGTGCCGCAGGCGCGGCGACTGATCGTGGTGGGTCCCCGTCGAGCGGCCGCGGGCAGGCCGGATGGCGTCTTCGTCATGGAGGATCCTCCCGGCGCGGGCCCCGTGGTGGCCCTGCGCGCCGGGCTTCCCCTCGCCGTCGCCGGATGGGTGGCGCTGCTGGCGGCGGACCTGCCGTTCCTCGCCGCCGCCCACGTGTCGGCGCTGTTCGAAGCGGCAGGGGACGGTGGGGCGGCGGGAGCCGTACTGGTCGATGACGGCGGCAGGGAGCAGTGGCTGACCGGCGTGTGGCGGACCGCGGCGTTGCGGGACGCGCTGGCCGGTTATTCGGGCCGCTCGCTGTACGGGCTGCTCGGCCCGCTGAGCCCGGCGCGGCTCTACCTGCCTCCGGACGAGGATGGGTGCGCCCCCTGGTTCGATTGCGACACCATGGATGATCTCGGCACGGCGCGGAAGCGCGCCTGAGCCGAGCGGAGGAGCACGCGAGCCCGGACCGAGCCCGGCATACCGGGACGTGGCCGCGGCGAGCCGAGGAAGACGCAAGGCCGCAGGGCCTGAGGCGAATCATGAGCGAGGAGTGCGCATGAACGTGCTGGAGCAGTGGACCACGCTGGTCTGCCGCGAGTTGGGCATCGACCCCGCACGGGTCGACCGGGACGAGGTGCTCGACCTCACCCGGGACGTGGCCCACGGTGTCGCGCGACCCGCGGCGCCGCTGACGGTCTACCTGCTCGGTCTCGCCCAAGGGGCGGGCACGGCGCCGCCGGACGCGGTGGAGAGGTTGTCGAGACTTGCTCAGAACTGGGGGGAAGCCACGACGGAGACCTTGAAGGATTCGTGACCTGCGACGAAAGCACCTGAAAACGGAAGCGCCTGGAAATAGGGCGACGCCGGGTGGTTACGGGGGCAAACCACCCGGCGTCGCTTCATCGGCGCTCCGACGGGGGCCCGGAACGCCGGCACCAGCGCTCCGACGGGGGACCAGAGCGCTTGGCTAAACTGTACACCTACTACCCATGGTGTGCGTCAAGACTTAGTCACGACCCGATCTCGCGTCGATGCCGTGGTATCTCGTTTTGGTTAGCTTCCGCTATGTCCAGGGGCGATGGCAGGCCCTTGGCTCGTTCATTGGCCCCGATCACGGCAAGGTACGGCAAAAGCACGGCGCCCGCGACGAGGAGGGCCTTGACGGGCCAGGGTGCGGGTACGGCGACGGCCAGGATGAGGCAGACGAGGCGGATGCTCATCTTGATCACATAGCCGATCTCGCGGCGCCGGATATCGGCCGACAGGGACGGCTGTGCGTCCGTCACCTGATGGACGACTTTCCGCCTGGGACGCCAAACCCTCACAAACTTCACGCTAGCCCCCCGGCTTCAGGCGCGCGAAAGCGCGGTGGCGATACGATCATGCCTCCAGGAACAAGGAGGACGTCATGTCGGATCGAACCTATCGGGTGACCGAAATAGTCGGGACTTCGGGGGAGAGCGTCGACCAGGCCATCCGCAACGGCGTACGGCGTGCCGGCCAGACGCTGCGGCACCTGGACTGGTTCGAGGTGATCGAGGTCCGCGGGCACATCGAGGACGGCGAGGTGGCCCACTTCCAGGTCACCATGAAGGTCGGCTTCCGCCTCGAGGACGCCTGACATCCGTCCCGCCGGACGCTCGCTGTGCCTGACGCTCCGCCCGCCGGCTGCCGGCCCAACGGCAGGAGACAGCGAACGGCAGCGTGAGCGCCAGATCGTGAACGCGAGGAGAGAAGCATGGTGCTCGGCGATTTCGCGGGGATCTACCAGGGAGCCGGGCTGGTGCCGGAGGACATCGAGGCCCGATTATCCGAGCTGATACAGCGGGCGGACGCCCGTGACCTGCCCGACGACGTGCGGAACGACGTCGAGGCCGTGGTCGCGGAGATCGAGGAGGGCCGGGGCCGCTCCCGGGAGGTGAGCACCCGATTGGCCCGGATCCGGCGGGCCACCGAGAGCGCCTCCCCGTGGGCCACGGTCGGCGCGGCGGCGGCCGGGCTGGCCACTGCCCTCGGCTTGGACGGCTGAGCCCGGCGGGAAGGCCCCACCCTTCCCGCCCCGGCAAGATCCTCCCGGTTTCCGCGCCCAGCTCAGCTGGTCTCCCCGCCCCTGCCCAGCCGGCTTTCCTCCTGGCTCAGTTGGCCGGCTCAGCTGGCCTGGCTGACCGTCGACATGTTGAAGTCCGGGACGCGGATCGGCGGCATCACGGTGCGGGTGAAGTAGTCGTTCCACTCGCGCGGCAGAGTCTGCTCGCTGCGCCCCACCTCGGTCAGGCGGTCCAGCAGGTCGACGGGGGACTCGTTGAACCGGAAGTTGTTGACCTCGCCGACGACCTCGCCGTTCTCGACCAGGTAGACGCCGTCCCGGGTGAGGCCGGTGAGCAGCAGGGTCTGCGGGTCGACGGCGCGGATGTACCACAGGCAGGTCAGCAGCAGCCCGCGCTCGGTGGAGGCGATCATCTCCTCCAGTGAGCGGCCGCCCTCGGGGCCCGTCATGATCAGGTTGTCGATCTGCGGCGTGGGCGCGAGGCCGGTGATCTCGGCGGAGTGCCGCGTCTGGATGAGATTGGCCAGCTTCCCGCCGGAGATCCAGTCGGTCTCGCCCAGGCCGAGGCCGTTGTCGAAGACCGACTGCTCGCGGCTGGAGGCGTGCGCCACCACGTACGGCGAGCACTCGATGCCGGGATGCGCGGGGTCGCTGTAGAGGCGCACCGGGGTCCGCGACAGTTGTTCCCCCACACGCGTGCCGCCACCGGGCTTGGAGAACACCGTGCGTCCGTCGGCGGCGTCCCGGGCTCCGGCCGACCAGTACAGGTAGATCATCAGGTCGGAGACCGCGGTCGGCGGCAGGAGCGTCTCGTACCGCCCCGCCTCCAGGCTGACCTTGCGCTTGGCCCACTCCAGCCGCTGGGCCAGCGTGGCGTCGAGGAGGGCCACGTCCACGTCGGAGAAGTCACGGGTCGCCACGCCGGTCCAGGCGGAGCGGGACATGTCCGGAGACTTCGCGTTGAGCTCCAGCCGCCCGGTCGGCTGGTCGTGGCGCACCCGCAGGCCGGTCGACGAGCCGACGAAGGTCGACGTCATGATGTGCTCGGCGAAGCCGTACAGCCTCCTGCCCGCGGCTTCTGCGGCGGCGAACGACTCGCCGAGCGCGGGCGCGAAGTCGCGGAAGACCTCGATCGAGGTCGGCTCGACGCCGCGGTCCCAGTCGGCCGCGACCGAGCCCTCGATGAGGGGACGGGCGTCCTCCGACGGCTGGGCGTCGCGTGCGGCCTTGTCGGCCGCCGCCACGACGTCCGGGAGCTGGTCCGGCCGTACGGCGGCACGGGACACCACGCCCACGCCCCGGCCCACGACGGAGATCACGGTCAGCTGCGCCGAGCGCGCGACGCCGTTCGTGGTCAGGGTGTTGCCCGCGAAGCGGAGGTTGGCGGTGGAGCCCTCGTCCACGATCACTACGCAGTCGTCGGCCTCGCTCAGCGCCAGTGCCCGCTCGACCGTCTCCTGTGGTGTCGTCACTTGCCACCCTCCTGCACCGTGTTGAGGATCCGCACGCCGCGGAAGAGCGCCGACGGGGTTCCGTGGCTGACCGGGGCGACCTGGCCGGGCTGGCCCTTGCCGCAGTTGAAGGCGCCCCCGAGCACGTAGGTCTGGGGGCCGCCGACGGCTTCCATCGACCGCCAGAAGTCCGTCGTCGTCGCCTGGTAGGCGACGTCGCGCACCTGCCCGGATATCCGGCCGTTCTCGATCTTGTAGAACCGCTGGCCAGTGAACTGGAAATTGTACCTTTGCATGTCGATCGACCAACTCTTGTCGCCCATGACGTAGATGCCCCGATCCACCTGGGCGATGAGCTCCTCGGTCGAGGGACCGTCCAGGGCCGGTCGCAGCGACACGTTGGCCATCCGCTGGATCGGCACGTGGCCGGGGGAGTCGGCGAACGCGCAGCCGTTGGAGCGCCCGAGACCCTTCATCAGGGCCATCCGCCGGTCGAGCTGGTAGCCCACCAGGGTGCCGTCGCGCACGATGTCGAACGACTGCCCTTCCACGCCCTCGTCGTCCCAGCCGACCGTGGCCAGGCCGTGCTCCGCCGTACGGTCCCCGACGACGTTCATGATCGGCGAGCCGTACCGGAGGTCGCCGAGCTTGTCGAACGTGGCGAACGACGTGCCCGCGTACGCGGCCTCGTAGCCGAGGGCCCGGTCGAGCTCGGTGGCGTGCCCGATCGACTCGTGGATGGTCAGCCACAGGTTGGACGGATCCACCACCAGGTCGTACGTGCCCGCGTCCACGGACGGGGCCTTGAGCTTCTCGGCCAGCAGCTCGGGGATGCCGGCGAGCTCGCGGGGGAAGTCCCAGCCGGTGCCCGTGAGGTATTCGTAGCCCCGGCCGACGGGCGGCGCCAGCGTGCGCATGTCGTCGAAGCGGTCCCCGTCGGTCTTCATCGCGGTCAGCGACGGGTGGACCCGGACCCGCTGCTGCGTGGTGACCGTGCCAGCCGTGTCCGCGTAGAACTTCTGCTCCTTGACCTGCATGAGTGAGGCCGAGACGTGGTCGACCGCGCCGAGCAGGCCCGACGACCAGTCGGCGAGCAGCGTCACCTTCTCCGAAAGGGGCACCTCGAAGGGATCTACATCGTAGGCGGACACCCAGGTGACGTCGGAGTGGACCGGCTCGGGAGACAGCTCGACGGGCTCCCGGTTGATGGGCGCGCTCACGGCGGCCACCCGCACGGCCTCCTCGGCGGCGCGCTCCGCCGCCTCCGGGGTCAGCTCGATGCCGGACGCGAAGCCCCACGTGCCGTCCTTGATGACCCGTACGGCGAAGCCGAGGTCGTCGGCGTCCATGGAGCCCTCCAGGCGCGCGTCGAACAGGCGCAGCGTCTCGGCGCGCACCATTTCGAGGCGGAAGGCCGCGTGCTCGGCTCCCAGGTCGCGGGCGCGCTGCAGGGCCGCGTCCGCCAGCCGCCGCAGGGGCAGGGCGAGAAAGTCGGGATCGATCTGGCGCATGTCCACGATCCTAACGCCGTGATCTTGTGCCTGGCGGACAAGCGGTTACCAGGCGGTAGCCGATACCGTCGGATCCATGGCTCGCTCTGTTCTCGTGACCGGCGGCAATCGTGGCATCGGCCTCGCGATCGCTCGCGAACTCGCGGCTGCCGGCGACGCCGTCGCCGTCACCTACCGCTCCGGAGAACCTCCGGAGGGACTCTTCGGCGTCCGATGCGACGTGACCAGCGCGGCGGACGTGGACGCCGCCTTCGAGAAGGCCGAGGCCGAGCACGGCCCGGTCGAGGTGGTCGTCGCCAACGCCGGCATCACCAAGGACACGCTGCTGCCGATGATGAAGGAGGAGACCTTCACCGACGTCATCGACACCAACCTGACCGGCGCGTACCGCATCGCCAAGCGGGCCGTCCGGCCCATGCTGCGGCTCAAGCGCGGCCGGATCATCCTGATCTCCTCGGTGGTGGCCATGCTCGGCTCCGCCGGCCAGACGAACTACGCGGCCTCCAAGGCCGGCCTGATCGGCTTCGGCAGATCCCTGGCCCGGGAGCTCGGCTCGCGGAGCATCACGGTCAACGTGGTGGCGCCGGGCTTCGTGGAGACCGACATGACGGCCGTGCTGGAGGACGCTCAGCAGGAGCAGATCCGCAAGAGCATCCCGCTCGGCCGGCAGGCCACGGCGGACGAGGTGGCCAAGGTCGTCAGGTTCCTGGCGAGCGAGGACGCCTCCTACATCACCGGCGCGGTCATCCCGGTGGACGGCGGCTTGGGAATGGGGCACTGACATGGGAATTCTCGAAGGTAAGCGGCTGCTGGTCACCGGCGTCCTCACCGACTCCTCGATCGCGTTCAACGTGGCCAAGCTGGCCCAGGAGGAGGGCGCCCAGGTCGTGCTGACCGGCTTCGGCCGCCTCAGCCTGGTCGAGCGCATCGCCAAGCGGCTCCCCGAGCCGCCGCCGGTGATCGAGCTGGACGTGCAGAACACCGACCATCTCGACTCGCTCGCCGACCGCGTGGGCGAGCACGTCGAGGGGATCGACGGCGTCGTCCACTCCATCGGCTTCGCCCCGCAGTCCTGCCTCGGCGGCAACTTCCTCAACACGACGTGGGAGGACGTGGCGACGGCCGTCCACATCTCCACGTTCTCGTTCAAGTCGCTCGCGGTCGCGTGCCTCCCGCTGATGAAGGAGGGCGGCTCTGTCGTCGGCCTGGACTTCGACGCCACCAAGGCGTGGCCGGTCTACGACTGGATGGGTGTGGCGAAGGCGGGCCTGGAGTCCTGCTCGCGTTATCTGGCCCGCGATCTCGGCAAGCACGGCATCCGGGTGAACCTGGTGGCCGCCGGGCCGCTGCGGACGATGGCGGCCAAGAGCATCCCCGGCTTCCAGGAGTTCGAGGAGAGCTGGCCGGCCAAGGCGCCCCTCGGCTGGGACCTGGCCGACACGGCCCCGGCGGCCAAGGCGTGCCTCGCCCTGCTGTCCGACTGGTTCCCGGCCACCACCGGCGAGATCATCCACGTCGACGGCGGTGTGCACGCGATGGGCGTCTGATCTGGAAAAGGCCCTCCGCTCGCGGTGCAGGCGCCCGTGCCCGCTCGCGCGGGGGCCTTACCCCTGAGCGCAGGAGGCGGCGCGCCCGTGCCGGGTGGCCGCCTACAACGCATGCAGGTTCGATGACCCCGATTCGTCCGCGACCGGCGCCCGCGGCAGGGTCTGCAGCGCGAGCCACAGTTCCGCGTGCAGTGTCGGCGAGTCGAGGCTGCGCCCGAGAAGCTGCTCCACCTTGCCCATCCGGTGCCGGAGCGTGTGCCGGTGCACGCCGAGCTTGACGGCGGCGGGGTCCCACGGCCCGTGCTGCTCCAGCCATGCTCGCAGCGAATCGACGAGCGAGCCGCGCCCGGCTGTGTCGTGCCGGGTCAGTGGGTCGAGGAGCGCCGCCGCGATCGTGGTGCGCCCCGAACGGGCGCGGGCACTCGGCCCAGGAGATGCCGCGCCCATCGGCTGGAACGTCCTCGACACGGAGGTCACCGACGTCGTCTACCTTGGCACGCATCGCCGATTGGATCTGCGGGGTTCCGCGACGGCACCCAAGGCGCGGTACGCGAACCGGCGGGCGGGGAAAGCCAGGCGGTCCGCGGCGAAACCATCCGCATCACCTGGCCCGCGGAGCACAGCGTCCTCGTGCCCGACGGGAAATAGCCGACGGAGTAAGGGAGCGTCGGGCGCGATCCAGGGAGTGCTTGGTAAATGCTGCCCGTCGCGAGCCAGGCTTGATTCATAGAACACGAACTAGGCCAGGCGGTGGCGTCCGCCGCCGCCGCGGCCCGGCAGGCGCATGCCCTCGAACGGGATGGTTTCCTGCTGGTCGGCGCGGGCGCGCCGGGTGGACACCACGCGGGCGGCCAGCACCGCCGACAGCAGCAGCGCCGCCGTCAGGGCCGTTCCCACCCCGTCGTAGGTCGTCCGCGGCCGGATCGCCGCGCCCTTCATCTGGCTGGTCAGCCCGGGCACGTACTGCCCCGGCCACAGCAGCGTGATGCCCGCGTCGTCGGGGTCCACGGCCGGGTCGACCGTGATGAAGTGCTCGCCCGATTCCATGAACTGGGGCCGGTTGATCGGCGGCCGGGGAGGATTGGTCGGAAGCGCCCCGCCCGCCGTCTTCGCGGGCGCGGGCGTGGGCTCCGGCGTCTTCTTCGCGGCGGGCGGCTCGTCGTCTGCCCCGTCGCACTGGGGACCCGCGACCAGGGGCAGGCAGGTGCTCTGCACGGCCTGCGTGAGCCCGTCGGCGATCCCGGTGGAGCTGGGTGACGCGCTGGGCGTCGTCCGGGTTTCGCCGGTGCCGCCGGTTGTGCCGCCGACCGTGCTGTCCACCGTGGTGGTGACCCCGCTCACCGTGCTGTCGACGGCGCTGGTGACCGGGGCCACGGCGCCGCCGGTCACGCCGTCGACCACGTCGGTCACGCCGTCGACGACATTGCAGACGCCGTTGGTGACCCCGGACAGCAGGCCGCTCCCGTGGCACTCCGCCGCGTGCGCGGGCGCCGCCGCGAGCAGTGGGACTCCCACGCTGAGGGCGAGCGTCAGCGCCCCCGCGGAGATCACGGACGCCTGACGTCCGATCTCCATATACCCCTCCCGAACCCGTGCTCCGCTGGTTTCCCGCCTGGACCTGCCCAGTCTTTGCCCGGCCGCCAGCGTTTTCAGCAGAACGTTGCGATTCGGTATCGATGCGTGATACGCGAGAGCGACTCTCGTTCAGGATTCGGGCTCAGGGCTCCGACACGTCGTCCAGGGCTTCGCGGATCTCCCAGGGGAGGGTCAGCTTCTCGGCCGCCAGGACTCCGAGCAGCTGGGCGTGCGTCCGCGCGCCCACGACGGCGGAGGCGACGCCGGGCTGGTCGCGGACCCAGGAGAGGGCCACGGCGAGCGGTGACACCCCGAGGCCTTCCGCGGCCGTCGTCACCGACTCCACGATGCTGCGGCAGCGCTCGTCGAGATAGGGCTGGACGAAACCGGCGAGGTGCGGGGTGGCGGCCCGGGAGTCCGCGGGGATGCCGGTGCGGTACTTCCCCGTCAGCACGCCCCGGCCAAGCGGCGACCGGGCCAGGATGCCCGCCCCGACATGCGCGGCGGCGGGCAGCACCTCCTGCTCCGGTTCGCGCGCCACCAGGGAGTATTCGGTCTGAGTGGCCACGACAGGAGCCCGGGACTCCCCGCAACGCTGCCACACCGCGGCCGCGGCGAGCTGCCAGCCGGTGTAGTCGCAGACCCCGGCGTATGCCGTACGGCCGGACGAGACGGCGAGGTCGATGGCGGAGAGCGTCTCCTCCAGCGGCACGTTGGGGTCGAAGGCGTGCATCTGCCACAGATCCACCTCCTCCAGCTCCAGCCGGGCCAGAGAGGCGTCCAGCGCCCGGATGAGGTGCCGCCGTGACGCGTCGCGGTCGCCCTGCGCGGTCAGCGTGGCCTTGGTGGCGATGACCAGATCATCGCGCGGCACCACCTCGCGCAGCAGGCGGCCGATCAGCCGCTCGGCGTCGCCGTCCGCGTAGACGTCGGCCGTGTCGACCAGCGTGCCACCGGCGTCGGCGAACGCCGTGAGCTGCGCCGCCGCCTCCTCGGCCCCGGTGTCGCGGGCCCAGGTCATCGTGCCGAGCCCGATCCGGGACACGGAAAGGCCACTGCGCCCGACCAATCGCTGATCCATTATCAGGCCAGATTAGCGTGTCAGACCGTTTAGGCTGGCCCATCGTGGACGCTCTTCAGGCCATAGTGCTCGGGATCGTGCAGGGACTGACCGAATTCCTGCCGATCTCCAGCTCCGCCCATCTGCTGATCGTGCCCAAACTCGCGGGCTGGGCCGATCCCGGCGCCGCCTTCACCGCGGTGATCCAGCTGGGCACCATGCTCGCCGTGCTGATCTTCTTCTGGCGCGACATCGTGCGAATCTCCTGGACGTGGCTGCGCAGCCTCTGGACGCCCGAGCTCCGCGAGGACCTGGACGCCCGGATGGGCTGGTACATCGGCCTCGGCACGATCCCCATCGGCGTGGCCGGCCTGCTCTTCAAGGACGCGATCGAGGGCCCGGCCCGAAACCTGTGGCTGAACGCCGCGATGCTGATCGTCTTCGGCCTGCTCCTGCTCGTCGCCGACCAGGCGGGCACCAAGAAGAAGGGGATCGACGACCTCGGCCTGCGTGACGGCCTCATCATCGGGGCGTGGCAGATGCTGCCCCTCGTGCCGGGCGCCTCGCGGTCCGGGTCCACGATGACCGGCGCCATGTTCCTCGGGTACTCCCGCGAGGCCGCCGCACGCTACTCGTTCCTGCTGTCGATCCCCGCGGTGATCCTCTCGGGGCTGTTCGAGCTCCGCCACGTGGGCGACGGCGGGGGCGTGCCCCTGGTGCCGACGCTGATCGCGACCGTGGTCTCCTTCGTCGTCGGGTACGCCTCGATCGCCTGGCTGCTGCGGTATGTCGCCAAGCACTCCACCATCGTGTTCGTGGTCTACCGGGTCTTCGCCGGCGCCTTCCTGCTCACGCTGCTCTCGCTCGGTGTGATCTCGTCATGACCACCCTCCTCCTCGTACGGCACGGCCTCACGGCCATGACCGGCCCGGTGCTCGCCGGATGGACGCCCGGGGTGCACCTGAACGAGCGCGGTCGCGAGCAGGCCGAGGCCCTCGCCGCACGGCTCGCGCCACTGGAGCTCGACGCGATCGTCTCCAGCCCGCTGGAGCGGTGCCAGGAGACGGCGCGGGCCGTCGCCGGGGAGCGGCCGGTGGAGACCGACGAGCGGTTCGGGGAGTGCGGCTACGGCGACTGGACCGGCCGGCCGCTGAAGGAGCTGGCCAAGGACCCGATGTGGCAGGTCGTCCAGGCCCATCCCAGCGCCGCCGTCTTTCCCGGGGGTGAGGCGCTCGCCGACACCCAGAGCCGCGCGGTGCGTGCCGTACGGGAATGGAACGAACGGCTCGGCGACAAGGCCACTTATCTCGTCTGCAGCCACGGCGACGTCATCAAGGCCATCGTGGCGGACGCTCTCGGGCTTCATTTGGACCAGTTCCAGCGGATCTGTGCCGATCCGGCCTCTCTCACGGTGATTCGCTACACCCCCCTGCGTCCCTTCGTGCTCAGGCTCAACGATGTGGGCGGGGGTGTGGTGGATCTGATTCCTCCGAGCGCGGTTCCAGAAGGCCAAGACGGGGGAGAAAACATCACCGGGAGTGATGCCGCCGTCGGCGGTGGACCCGGGACCACGTAAGGTCGGGCTATGCCGGTCTTCGACTACGATCCGCCTGACAGGTTCGTGGCCGGTGCCGTGGGGCAACCGGGAGCACGCGCCTTCTTTCTCCAGGCCCGCGGCCAGGGCAAGATCACGACGGTCGCGCTTGAGAAGTTCCAGGTCGCAGTGCTCGCCGACCGGTTGGACGAGCTGCTCGACGAGGTGCTGCGCCGCAGCGGCGGCCGGGCTCCCGTCCCGGCGATGGCCCCCGCCGAGCTGGCCGACGAGGCGCCGCTGGACCTCCCCCTCGATGAGGACTTCCGCGTGGGCACGATGGCCCTCGCCTGGGATCCGGAGACCTCACAGGTGATCATCGAGGCGCAGGAGGCCACCGAGGCCGACGAGGAGGACGAGCCGATCGACGACGACCGGCCCGAGCCCGCGGTGCTGAGGGTCCGGATCAGCCCGGCCGCGGCCCGCGCCTTCACCCGCCGGGCCCTCGACGTCGTCGCCGCGGGCCGCCCGCCGTGCCCGCTGTGCGGCCAGCCGTTGGACCCCGACGGCCACATCTGCGTCCGCCTCAACGGCCACCACCCCGGGGGGTTGCCAGAGTGAGCGAGCGGAACGAGCGGTCAGGTGGGCACAGCACTGCCGTGGTCAGGCGGAGCCCGAGCGGTCAGGTGAAGGGAGCTGAATGACAGCGGAGAGCGAGCCGACGATCAGCGCTGAGGACGGGGCAGGGCTGGACGACGCCACAGCCATGCGCCTGCTGCGTGACGGCAAGCTGGACGTGGCCGGCCGCCTGGTCGAGGCCACGAACATGACGCTCTACTGCTCCATCCGTCTGCGCGAAAACGTCGCCGCCTGCGTGTACAAGCCGGTGCGCGGCGAGCGTCCTCTCTGGGACTTTCCCGACGGCACGCTGGCCGCCAGGGAGGTCGCCGCCTACGAGGTCGCCGCCGCCACCGGGTGGCGGATCGTTCCCCCGACCGTCTACCGGGACGGCCCGTTCGGGCCGGGGATGGTCCAGCTCTGGATCGACGCGGATCCGGAGGTCGATCTGGGGGCGCTGATCCGCGGCAAGAATCCGGCGTTGCGCCGCATGGCCGTGTTCGACGCCGTCGTCAACAACGCGGACCGCAAGGGCGGCCATCTGCTGCCGTTGCCGGACGGGCACATATACGGAGTCGACCACGGGGTCTGCTTCTCCGCTGAGGACAAACTGCGGACCGTGCTGTGGCAGTGGCGGGGCAATCCGCTGCCCCGCGACGCGGTCCGCGTGCTGGTGGCCCTGGAACGGGAGATCGAGCGCGGCCGTCTCGGGCGACGGTTGCGAGAGCTCCTCACAACGGCCGAGGTGGAGGCCACCTGGGACCGGGTCCGGCGGCTGCTTCAGACCGGCGTTCACCCCCAACCCTCCGAAGATTGGCCGGCGATCCCGTGGCCTCCCATCTGACCGGGCATTCACACCTACTTGCGCGAACGGGTGAGAACCGTGCACTCTGCATGAGTCTCTACCGAACATGGAGGGAACGGCCGTTGTGTACGGTGGTCGTCAGCGTGGACCCGGAAGCCCCGTCTCCGGTGTTGCTGGCAGGGGTCCGTGACGAGTTCGTGGCGCGGCCGTGGATGTCCCCGGCGGCGCACTGGGCGGACTATCCCGACCTGATAGGCGGCCGGGACCTGAAGGCCGGCGGAACCTGGCTGGCCGCCGACCCGGCGTCGAGAAGAGTCGCCGCGATCCTCAACGGCCGGGGTGTCGCCGCGCCGGAGGAGATCCGCCGTTCGCGAGGCGATCTGCCGCTCCGCGCCGCCGTCGCGGGCGAGCTGCCGCCCGCCGACCTCACCCGGTACGACCCCTTCCATCTCCTGATCGCCGGGCTGGACGGCGTCCGGCTGTGGAGCTGGGACGGGGAACGGCTGTCGGAGGACAAGCTGCCCAACGGCGTTCACATGGTGGTCAACAGCGGCTGGGAGCAGGGCGAGGAGGATCCGCGGGTCGCGTGGTTCCGGCCCAGGTTCGCCGACGCCGTACGGCCGGGACGGCCCCGTGGGGGCGGCTCGCCCGCCCGGTTCTGGGGAGATTGGCTGGAGCTGGCGTCCGGGGCGGGGCTTGCGCTCGACGATCCCAGAGCCATGATCTTCCGGAAGGACCTCGGGGACGGGCGTATCTACGCGAGCCTCTCGGTCACCCTCATCGCCCTGAGCGACGAGGGCATCCGTTACGACTTCTGCCCGCTCCCGGAGGATCCGTCGTCGTGGCACGTCGTGGACCATCCCGCGTGATCGGACATCTCGGGCGCGCGGATAGGCTCTGAGCATGCGATCGTGGCCTTCTCCGAACGTCCCCAGGCTGCCCGGTTCCGGACTTCCCCTGCGTCTGTACGACACGGCCGCCCGGGAGGTCCGCAGGACTCAGCCTCGTGGTGAGGCCCGGATGTACGTCTGCGGCATCACGCCGTACGACGCCACGCATCTCGGGCACGCCAACACCTACCTCAGCTTCGACCTGGCCAACCGAGTCTGGCGGGACGCGGGCCACGACGTTCACTACACGCAGAACACGACCGACGTGGACGACCCGCTGCTGGAGCGTGCCGAGCAGACCGGTGTCGACTGGCGCGAGCTCGCCGCGGACCAGATCGAGCTCTACCGCACCGACATGGCGGCGCTGCGCATCCTGCCGCCCCGGGAGTTCGTCGGCGTCACCGAGGTCATCGACCAGATCGCGGACCTGATCGGCCGCCTGACCGAGCGGGGCGCCACCTACCGGGTCGACGACGACGTGTACTTCTCGGTGTCGGCCGCGCCCAAGTTCGGCGCGGTCTCCGGCTACTCGGAAGAGGAGATGCTTCGGCTCTTCGCGGAGCGCGGCGGCGATCCGGGGCGGGAGGGGAAGCGTCACCCGCTCGACTGGCTGCTCTGGCGGGCCGAGCGCCCCGGCGAGCCCTCGTGGCCGTCGGCGGCCGGCCCCGGCCGCCCCGGCTGGCACGTCGAATGTACGGCCATCGCCCTGCGCAACCTCGGCAGCGGCTTCGACGTGTCGGGCGGCGGCTCCGACCTGATCTTCCCCCACCACGAGATGGGCGCGTGCGAGGGGCACGTGGCCACCGGCGAGTGGCCGTTCGCGCGGGCATACGTGCATGCGGGGATGGTCGGCCTCGACGGGGAGAAGATGTCGAAGTCGAAGGGCAACCTCGCCTTCGTGTCCGTCCTGCGGCGGACGGCCGATCCCATGGCCGTCCGGCTCGCGCTCCTGGCCCACCACTACCGGAGCGACTGGGAGTGGACGGCCGGCCAGCTCACGGCCGCGCAGGAGCGCCTGGCCCGCTGGCGGGCGGCGGTCGCCCGCCCGGCCGGCCCCGACGGGCGGGCCGTGCTGGACCGGGTGCGGGAGCGGATGGCCGACGACCTGGACGCGCCCGCGGCGCTCGCCGCGATCGACGAGTGGGCCGCCGCCGAGGGCACCGATCCCGCCGCCCCGGCCCTGGTCCGGGACATCGCCGACGCCCTCCTCGGCGTCGAGCTTTAGGTCGTGTTTCTAAATCAAGCCCTGCTGCGCGACGCCCAGATCGGCGCCTCGCCGCGTTGTCGTCGTCGCCCGTAGAACACCGCTACGGGCTCCTCCTCCGCCTCGCGATCCACCAATCTGGATCGCCGCTCGCGACGGGCAGCATTTAGAAACCCTCCCTAGGGCGTCAGTCGTCGGCCGCCCCGGTGGCGGCCGAGGCGCGGCGCCCGCCGAGCCACTTGGCGGCGCGGTCGGCGGCCTTGTAGAGGACCGGGGTGCCAAGGACGAGGTTGGCGGCGCGGCGCCGGGGCTCGTAGGCCAGCCAGTGCCCCGCCGCGCTCAGGGAGGGCCGCGCCACCCGGCCCTCCGCGACCGTCAGCTCGCCGTTCTTCAGGCTGTCCTTGTACCCCTTCTCGCCCCGGCCCAGGTCCATCAACGTCACCCCCGCGGCCGCCGACGCGCGGCAGAGGTGGAGCCGGTGGATCAGGCCGGGGGAGAATCGGGCGAAGGCCGGGTCGTAGACCGGGAACCAGCCGATCAGCGTCGTCTCGGTCCGCACTCCGAAGTTGCCGGCGATCAGGTCCTCGCCCGCGTAGAGGAGCCCGAGCGTGCCGGCGAACGTGCCGGTGCCGACCTGATGGAGGCGCTCGACGAGCCGCACGATCCACGGCTCGGCGAACCGGTCCGGCCGCCCCGTGCGCTGGTATTGCGCGGACTTCCAGCGCAGCAGCGTGCGCAGGGCGCCCTCGTCGGGCGAGTCGAAGTCGAAGCGGACCTCGCCGACCTCCCGGCCGAGCCGGCGCTCCTTCTTCAGCGTCGACTTGTAGATCTTGTTGGAGCGTTCGGCGAGGTCCTTGGCGTACGCGTCGTAGCCGTCGCTGAGATCGATGACCGGCGACGGGTGGAGCGCCTTGTGGTGAGCCGCGAACATCGGCTGGCCGGGATCGAGGTGGTCGAACACCCAGACTTTGAGGTCGCAGGCCCGCAGCAGCGCCCGGGCGTCCAGTTCAAGGCCGGGCGCGTAGACCATGCCCTGCAGGTCGGACAGGCCGGCTCCGATCGGCTTGCCGATGCCCCTGGCGTGCCGCTCGAAGGGGAAGAACGCCGTGATGTCCGGCCCGTCCCGGACCACGGCGACGAACGCGTCGTCCCGGACCTCGCCGACGGCGAGGCTGTATTCGGGCGACAGGAACGGGTTGGGGCGGGTCCCGTGGGCCCGCTGCAGCTCACGCCAGCGCTCCAGCTCGGCCGGGCCGAGGTCGCCCGGACGGACCACGTCGATGATCATCGCTGGCTCCTCAGGCGGCCGTAGGTCTTCAGGACCCGGTCGGCCATGCCGTACAGGCGGGGGCTGTCGAGGACGAACTGGCGCGCGCGGCGGGCGGGGGCGCTCCGGAGCCAGTGGACCGCGGCGCCCGCCGAGGGGCGGTGGGCGACGCCTTCGGAGAGCGGCAGCGTGCCGTTGCAGATGGTCTGCTTGTAGTCCCCGGCGGTGCCGGTGTCGATGTGCCGGACGCCCCTGGCGGCCGCGGCCTCGACCAGGCGCAGGTGGTGGATCAGGCCGGGGGAGTAGTTGCCGAAGCCGGGGTCGTAGGCGGGGAACCAGCCCGCCATCACGTCATCGCTCACCAGGCCGAAGTGCGCGGCGACCGGACGGCCGTCGACGGAGAGCACGGACACCGGAGCGTGGAAGTCGTCGGTGCGCAGGTCACGCAGGCGCTCGACCAGCTCGGCCACCCAGCCCTCGGCGGTGCGGTCGGCGCGGCCGATCCGCCGGTACTGGTCCGACTTCCACTTCAGCAGCAGCGCGAACTGGCCGGGGTCCCGCGAGTCGTATTCGTAGGTGACGTTCCCCACATCGCGACCTAATTTGCGCTCTTTGTACTGAATTGTCTTGAATGACTTGGGTGATGACTCGCGAAAGAATTTGACATAGGCGTCATATCCGGATTCGAGGTCGAGCAGCATCGCCTGCTTGTTCCCCGCCTCGGCGAACCACGGCTGGCCGCCCACCAGATACTCGAATTCGAACGCGTCGATGCCACAGCCTTTCAGCAGTTCACGACGGTCGAACATGACGCCGGGGGAGTGCACCACGCCCTGGGCGAGGCTGATCCAGGCCGCGATCGGCCGCCCCGTCCGGAATCCGGCCGACTCGAAAGGGAGGAAGCCGACCACGTCGTTTCCGTCTGAAATGACCGCCACGCGTGCGTCGTCGCGGACCTCTCCGACCTCTATGGCGAACTCCGGCGCGAGCCAGGGGCTGGCGAGGTGCCGTTGGGCTTGTCGCATGGCCCGCCAGGTCGCTCGCTCGTGGGGGCCCAAATCGCGTGGGCGTATTACGTCGATCTTCATTTAGGCGGGATCCGGTGTTCGTCGGGGACTGGACCGCGCCATACTAATCAAGTTGCGATCCTTGGCCGTCTCTCGAGGCGGCCACCATCGTGATACTAGACAGGAATGCCCCTCAACGAAGGTGCTTCGAGATGACGGCCGCGCCCACAGATCACTCCATAGACGACATCGACCTCGGAAGCCTCGGCTTCTGGGCGCGTCCCCATGAGGAGCGGCTCGCGGCCTTCGCCCGGTTGCGCCAGATCGAGAAACCGATGTACTTCGGCGAGCCCCGGGTGCCCGGCCTGCGTTCGGGCAAGGGCTTCTACGCGCTGGTGCGGCACAAGGAGGTGACCGAGGCGCTGCGCAACCCGGGAGTGTTCAGCAGCTACCCCTCGGTCTCCATCCCGCCGCCGCCGCGCTGGGCCAAGTACATCTTCGGCAACTCCATGGTCAACCTCGACGACCCCCAGCACGGCCGCCTGCGGCGGATCATCGCGCGGGCGTTCACGCCGAGGATGCTGGGCAAGATGGAGGAGGACGTCACCGCGTCCGCCAACCGGATCATCGACCGCGTGCTGGAGCACGGTCCCGGCGGCGACTTCATCTCCATGGTGGCCAACCCGCTGGCCGCGGGCGTGATCTGCGACATGGTCGGCGTCCCCCAGGAGCACCGCAAGATCGTCATCGACCGCGTGCACACCTGGGCCGACTACACGGGCGTGCGGCCCGGCTTCCTGTCCTCGGTCAAGCTCGGCGTGAAGAACACCCGCGGCATGCTCGGCCTGCGCTCGATGTTCGTCGAGCTCGGCAAGGAGCGGCGCAAGAACCCCACGGACGACCTGATCTCCTCGCTGGTCAACGCCAACATCGACGGCGAGCGGCTGACCAACATCGAGCTCGGCGCGTTCTGCACCCTGCTGGTCACGGCCGGGATCAACACCGCCAGCAACGGCATGGCCCACGGCCTGCGGCTGCTCACCGAGCTGCCCGAGCAGCGCGAGCTGCTGCTGTCCGACTACCAGCGGCACATGCCCGGCGCGATCGAGGAGATCATCCGATACGTCACGCCCGGCATGCGCACCGGCCGCACCATCACCACCGAGCACGAGGTCGGCGGGCAGACGTTCCTGCCCGGTGACAAGGTCGTGCTCTACTTCCTGTCCGCGAACCGGGACGAGACCGTGTTCGCCGACGCGGACACCTTCGACATCACCCGCGACCCGAACCCGCACGTCGGCTTCGGCGCCCCCGGGATCCACTTCTGCCTCGGCGCGAACCTGGTACGCAAGGAGATGACCGTCATCTTCCGCGAGCTGTTCACCCGGCTGCCGCAGATTCGCGCGGTGGGCACCCCCCGGCAGCTCCGGTCGAACTTCGAGAACGGGCTGACCGAGCTGCGGTTCGAGTTCTGATGCCCGTCGTGGAGAACGCGCGCCACACGGCGCTCGAACGGGCGCTCACCGAGGAGATCGGCCGTCCCGGCGTCTACGTGCCCTCCGCCCGGTTCGGCCTCTACCTCGCCCTCCTCCTGCTCGTACGGCCAGGCGGTCGGGTCCTCGTCTCGCCCGTCAACACCGGGCTGGTGCCCTTCGCCATCATGGCCGCCGGGCTGCGCCCGGTGATGGCGCCCGCGTCGCCCAGGGACGGCAACATCGACGTCGGGGAGGTGCGCTGGGCCGGGATCGACGCCGTCGTGACGACGAACCACCTCGGCGTGCCCGACCGGGTGGCCGAGCTGCGCAAGCACTGCGACGAAGCGGGGATCCCGCTGATCGAGGACTGCGCGCACGCCCTGCAGACGACCCCCTCGGGGAGAAGGCTGGGCACGTTCGGCGACGCGGGCGTCCACACGCTCTCCAAGCACGCGGCCGGGCACGCGGGCGGATTCGTCACGGCCCCCGACCTCGACGCCGTACGGCAGGCCCGGGACGAGCGCCTCCAGCCCGGACGGTTCGGGCGGGACGTCATGAACGTTCTGCACGCAGTCTCGGTCAACGCCCGGCGCAGGCCCGCCCTGGCGAAGGTGATGCTGTCCGCCATGCGCGCGCTCGGGCACTCCGGCGGGGCCGCCTACGACCCCGAGCCCTACCGGGCGAAGGTGCGCGCGGCTCTCGACTCAGGGGGAGACCTCGCCGCGTTCCACGGGCTCATGGGCGTGGCCCAGCCCGACTTCGACCGCGTCCAGGGCCCCCTGCACCTGCGCTATCTACGCCGCCGGCTCGACGTGGTCCGGGCCCAGCGAGCCGAGCGGCTGGCCGGGGTGGCCCGGCTCGCCGCCCTGCCGCAGGCGGCGCCGGGCGCCCGCGATCACGCCGACCAGCCGCTGATCCGCGTGCCGCTCCTGGTCGAGGACCGGGACCGCGTCGTCGAGGAGCTCGGCCGGCACGGCCTGGTCACCCACTATCTCTACCTGCCGCCGCTCGGGGACCTGCTCGGGCCGGAGCTGGTCGATCAGGACGGCGACGCCGACGCGGCCCGCTGGTGGGCCGACCACGTGCTGCCGGTCGACCCGATGCGGGCGGGCCTGGCTGTACGGCTGCTGGAGAGAATCGGGCCACGGCCCGCTCAGCGGCCGTAGACGGGCTCGAAACGCCGCCCCCGGGGGCACGAAGCTCCCCGGTCCGGCCAGAAGCCGTAGACCGGCTCGAAGGGCAGCGCCCGGGGCCCTGAGAGCCCCGGGTCCGGCTAGAAGCCGTAGCCGAAGGCCTGAAGGCGTTTCTGGACGAACTCGGGCGTCAGCAGCCGGGCGGCCATCACGGTCACGACGTACGTGCGGGGCTCCAACGGGCTGGCCCTGAAGGTCTTCCACGCCCAGCGGAAGGCGCTCTTCCGGTTCCGCAGCGCGGCCTGCGCGAACGCGATCTGCCCCGAGATCCGGGCGTATCCCCGGGGCACCTTCTCGTACTCGGGGAACTGACCGAGCAGCCATTCCAGCGCCTCGGAGATCATCTCCCAGCGCTTGGTGAAGTAGGAGTTGGGGTTGACCCGGATCAGGACGTGGACGTCCGCCACGCTCAGCACCGGGCTGTGCCGGGCCAGGCGGAGCAGCATCTCGTAGTCCTCGCCGTAGCCGCCGGGGATGTCCTCGGCGAACATCCCGATGCCCTCGTCGAGCAGGGCGCTCCTTCGCACCATCAGCGTGACGCTGTTGGCCACGGCGTGCCGCCTGCGGAGCAGGTCGTCGAGGCTGAGGTGGGGCTCGGGGTGGAACTGCTCGACCGTCCAGTCGGAGTCCTCGCGGAAGACCCGCTGGCCGCAGAAGACCGCGGCGGACGCGGGCGACGCCTGGAGCGCGGCCACCTGGGCGCTGATCTTGCCGGGCAGGTAGAGGTCGTCGTCGTCGCAGAACGCCACCAGGTCGGTGTCCGCCGCCACGATGCCCGCGTTCCGCGAGCCGGGCAGGCCCGACGTGCGCGTGTTCTTGACCACGCGCACGCGCCGCCCCGGCCGCTCCTCGACCCAGCTCTCGTCCGGCTCGGACTTGTCGTACGAGATGATGACCGTGATGTCGCCCGGATAGTCCTGATCGAGGAAGCTGTCGACGGCTTCCCGCAGGTAGGCGTCACGCTGGCCCATGGTCGAGACGACGATGGAGACCGGGGGGTGTTCGCTCATGGATTTCTCCGGATATGGCGTCGGTAGGCGCGCCACCCCTTGGTGACGAGGCGTTCCGGGAACGGCGCCACGCGGGCGCCGGAGCCGTTCAGCCAGTCGGTCACCTGGGTGTGCGTGGTGGTCGACATGAGGGTGAGGCGGGCGATCTGGAAGCGGTCGTCGCCCGGCGAGCTGAGGGCGTTGCGGACCGCGCACGCGGACAGGTAGCCGGCCTCGCCGACGAGCCGCCGCACGGCCGCGCTGTTGTAGCCGTGCGGGTAGGCGAAACTGTCGACGCGGTGGCCCAGCACGTCCTCCAGGATCTTCTTGGGCTCGGCGATCTCGCGGCGCGCCCGGTCGAGCGGCACCGTGTCGAGCTCGGGGTGGGTGAGCGTGTGGGTGCCGATCTCCAGCCCGTGCGCCTCGACGTCGCGTGCCTGCGCCAGGTCGATCATGTCGGCGGGCGGCAGGAGGCTGCGGTTCTCCGCTCCCAGCGCCTCCGTCGTGAGGTACGCCGTGGCGGTCATGCCGCGCTCGGCGAGGCGCGGCGCGGCGACCGAGAGGAGGTCGGCGAAGCCGTCGTCGAAGGTGATGACGACCGGATTGTCCGGCGGTTCCACTCCGGCGGCGAGGTCCGAGACGAGCCTGGACACGGTCAGCGTCGTGTAGCCGGCGTCCGCCATCGCGTCCAGGTGGGCCGTGTAGTCCCGGCGGCGGACCGTGAACGGCGCGATCCACGACGGTGGGTCGTCACTGATCGAGTGATACACCAGCACCGGGATGGGGGGCATCCTTGCGGCCTCCTGTTCTGTTGGCGCGCCGGCCGGACAAGCGCTCCCGCAGGATCGCGCCCAGGGCGAAGGCGGTGGTCAGCCCCGCGAGCGTGCCCAGCGTAACGGGAAGCGTGTAGCTGAACCACAGAAAGTAGACCTCGCTCACGACGGTGCTGAACGTGATGCTCATCGCCAGCGCGAGCGCGACGACCTCCAGGCGGTCGGCGCGTCGCCCGCGCCAGCGCAGCAGCGGGGCGACGAGGCAGAGGAAGGCGGCGCCCGGACAGGTCAGCACGTAGCCGAACGCGATGACGAAGCGCAGCGGTCCGGGCGGCAGCAGGGTGGCCCACATGGCCAGCCACCCGGAGGACGCCAGGAACACGATCAGCGAGCGGGGAATCGTCATTTGCCGCTCCGGATGATCTCGTAGACCTTGCCGCCCTCGTTCTGAACGAAGATCTTGGCCTTCTTCGACGCCTCGATCGACTTCTCGATCTTGTCGATCGCGCCGATGGGCAGGATGCCCGCCATCTCCGTCGCCGGCCGCTGGCCGTTGTTCAGGATGAGGAAGACCCGCTGGCCCTTCGGGTTGTCGACGGTCTTCTCCTGCAGGAAGCGCGCCGGATCCTGCACGAACTGGGTGTTGAGCTCGACCGACTGGTAGGCGAACCAGATGTGCTCGAATCGCTCGTAGTCGTAGAACGCCTCGGGCATGTTGTAGGTCGGCGCCAGCAGGAGGGACCCCGTCGGCGCGGTCTGTTTGAGGCGCTGCACCAGCTCGATCTCGGCCTGATCGTAGACGTTCTGCCGTTCCTTGCCGTAGTAGCCGAACAGCAGCCCGGTGACCATGCCGATGAAGACGATCGGCAGCACGACGAAACGGATGAGCTTCCGCTTCGTCGGCAGGAACAGGGCGGTGGCGAAGAAGGCGGTCACCGGCAGCGAGAACATGAACACCCGGAAGATCATCTCGCCGCCGTAGTTGCCGGCCGCGAACATGGCGATCGGCGCCCCACCGAGCAGCACGAGCGGGCGGGCGAACCAGCGGAGTGACACCCGGCGGAGCAGGCCGAGCCCGGCGAGCAGGAAGATGCCCGCGGACAGGGCGCGATCGACCCAGGCGATCAGGATCAGCCCCGGCATCGCGCTGCCCAGCCCGATGAACCCCGACGCGGTGTTGCCGCCCAGGTCGCCGAACTTGGCCAGCAGGTCCCCCATCCGGGCCATGAGCAGTCGCCAGGCCACCAGCGCGTCCCAGATGCCGATCACCACGACCGCGGCCACCAGGAGGCCCGCGATGCGGTAGCGCTTGAGCAGGAACAGCACGCCCAGCGAGGCGAGCAGCATCATCGGCGTGAGCTGGTGGGTCGACGCGATCGCCAGGATCGGCAGCAGCAGGACCGCGGTCCAGGCCAGCCGCAGCCGCAGCCGGCCGGGTGGCAGCTCCTCGCCGAGCAGGTCCGGATCGTCCGTGGCCCCGGCTCCCAGCCGGTTCCGTACGGCTCCCGCGAACCGCACAAACGGCCCGAGGAGCTTGCCATGGGAGCGATCCTGGCGACGGGTCGCGGGCCTTCGGCTCAGCCGGCGCAGTGCCACGCCGATCACGATGAGATGCAGCAGGTAGGCCGTCGCCTGAGGGGAGAAGTAGTCCTGGCCCACCCACGAGCAGGCGAAGAAGACCCAGATCGCGCCCCACATCAGCTGCCGGTTGCGGGTGTACGTCCGGTAGATCAGCACGAGCGGGATGATGAGCAGGACGTTGTAGAAGACCGGCGCCCACTGGGCGTATCCGGCCGTGGAGTCCACGCCCGACATCTGTTCGAGCATCGCGTTGATGGCGAAGAAGCCGGGCCACTGATGATAGGCCTGCAGCTCTCCGCCGCCGGAATCGACCTGGCCGTGGCGTAAGAGGTAGTCGATGATCGAGACGTGTTTCCACGCCCAGTTGTAGCGCAGCGTGGGATAGAGAATGGCCGGCGTGCCGTGCAGGATGCCGATCAGCGCCAGGATCTGGGTCACCAGCCACGGGACCCCCACCCGCCGGCTGCCCAGCATGAAGCAGAAGCCCAGGGTCAGCACCGCGAGCGCCGCGTAGTACGTCGGCGGCAGCACGTCGAGCAGCCCGAGGTCGGACATGCGCTCCAGGGGCACGTCGCGCAGCGAGAGCGCCCACAGCCCGAGGGCGGCCGGAAGCGTGAGGCGCCCGATCGCCGCCGTCAGGCGGGCCGCCTTCGAGACGGGCTCGGCGGTGGTCGCCGGTTTCGGCGCCGTCTGGGACTCGCTCGTGATGACCCCGCGCGCCCGGCCGACCAGATAGCCCAGCCCGGTCGCGGCCACGCCGGTCAGCACCGCCGGGATCGTCGTCAGGCCCGCCAGCCGCGCGTTGGGCGTCGGCACGAGCGGCCGGATCAGCGCCTTCGGGATCGTGGAGCGCAGGTAGGAGCGTTCGGAGGAAAGCGCCGTGCCCGCCCCGGTGAGGCGGGTCACCTCCGCCTTGGACAGGCCCTCCGAGTAGCACCGGGACCGGAAGTAGGACCAGGTCGCGCGCTGCGCGGGCACGTAGTGGCGCACGATCGCGGCGGGCTCGTGGAGGAGCGTGCCCTCCGGGTGCTGCTCGCTGATCCGGATGCAGAGCTCGGTCTCCTCGCACCCGAGCGGGCGGGTGCCGACCCGGCCCAGCTCCTGGCGGAAACCGCCGGACTCCTCCAGGATCGAGCGCCGGAACGACATGTTGGCGCCGATGAAGTTGCGCACCGGGGTGCGCTCCCGGGGCAGGCCCCGGTAGGAGCAGCCGACCACCCAGTCGAACTCCCCCGGGAACCAGTCGGGGCGCTGCGTCGCCCAGCGTGCCCTGATCAGCCCGCCCACGCCCAGCACCTTGGGATCGTCGTAGGCGGCGAGCAGGTGGACGCTCCAGTCCGGCTCGGCGGCGGCGTCGTCGTCGAGGAAGGCGACGATGTCGCGTCGCGCGACCGCCGCGCCGGTGTTGCGCGCCCCGGACAGGCCCTTCTGCTCGACGTTGTTCACCACCACGGCGTCGGGGAAGTGCGCGGTCGCCAGCTCGTACAGCTCGGGGCAGTGGTCGACCACGATGATGATCTCGTTGGGCGGCAGCTGCTGCGCCGCCAGCGACGCCATCGCCCGCTGCACCTGGAACCAGCGGTCCATGGTGTAGCAGCAGATGATCACTGAAAGGCTGGGCGGTTCCTTGACCTCCACGGCGACCGGGGTGGCAGAGCCGGGCTTGACCTGGGAGAAGACCATCGTCTCGTCGGTGTCGCGCATCAGCGCCCGCCCATGCTCTGGGCGCGGCTGCGCGCGTAACGGAAGGGGCCGTTGAGCAGGCCGAACCACTCCTGGAACGCCAGGCGGCGCGGCCACGGCTCCTCGTCGGGTGCGGGGTCGCCGCGATGCGCGGCCGCCCTGGCCAGCGCGTAGGCGATCCCGCGCGGGACGCGCCGGATGAGCCGGGGCAGCATCCTGGGCTCGGTCACGACGGCTGCCGTGAGGAAGGCGCCCAGGCCCACGCCGTACCCGAAGATCTGACCGGAAAGGTCGTCCTCCGTGCGGCGGTGGTGGTGCCACGTGACGGCGCCGGGCTCGTACACCAGCCGGTAGCCCGCCGTGATCGTGCGGAAGAAGGCGAGCAGGTCGTCGCCGCCCCTGGCGTAGGTGCCCGCTCCGGTGGCCGGATCGAAGCCGCCGAGGCTCTTCAGGAGCGCGGCGTCGAAGGCCATGTTGGCGCCGGAGCCGAATTTGCCCGCCGCGAACGGGAAGAGCGGATCGTCGCCCGGGTCGTCCAATGACAGGATGCGCCGCTGGAATCCCTTGGCGAAGCCGCCGTGCCGCTCCAGCATGGCCTGGGCTCGGGTCTCCAGCTCGGCCGGGACGATGAGCCCGGTGACGCAGCCGACGCGGTCGGCGGAGGCGAAGCCGTCGGCGACGGCGGTGAGCCAGTGCCGGTCGACCACCACGTCGTCGTCCGTGAAGGCGATGATCTCCCCGCTGGTCTCCGCGAGGGCCCGGTTGTGCGCCACCGCGAGCCCCTTGCGGGGCTCCCTGACGTAGCGGACCTCCGGGAACCGGGTCTTGACCAGGACCGCGGTCTCCTCGGTGACCGGGGCGTTGTCGACCACCACGACCTCGTAACGGGGGTAGTCGAGGGCGCGCACGGCCGTCAGGCACTTCGCCAGCATCTCCGGGCGCTCCCGGGTGGCGATCACCACGGAGATGAGCGGGGGCTCCGCCGACGGGGCCCGCCCGGCCCGGCTGTCGGTCGCCGAGTCCTCGGTCGCAGAGTCCGAGAGGGGAAGGGCCTCGCGGGCGGTCGCCACGATCGTCGCGAGGAGCTCGGCGGGATCGGCCGCCTCGGCGTGGACGAGCCCGAGCGGCCGGCCGCCGGAACGGACCAGCGCAAGGGTCGGCCGGGCGATGACGGGCCCGCCGGTCTCGACCGGCGGGTGGGCGGACGCGGGCCCGCCGCCGGACGGTGCCAGCTCGACCTCGAGGACCTGGATCGGCACCCGCGAGGGCCGGATTCCGTGGATCGGATTGTGCGCCGTTCCGGTGAATGGCTCTGTCACCATCTGCTCCTTGTCACTCACCGGATCGGCTCGAAATCAACGCCCGCGTCGTCATTATCATGCCAAACGCTAATAGGGGTCATGGACAAGGGCCAGCGGCGGATCCGCCCGGCGGCCCGGCGTTCCCGGATCGTCACTTCGACCGTGACACGACGCGCGAGGCCAGGTGTTTGGCGGCGGGCCGGACGAACTGGGCGGCGGTCACCAGCCCGGGCAGCGGGTCGTCGGCGGCGAGCCAGGCGAGCTCCGTCCGCCCGGGGGCGATGTCCGGGACCGGTCCGCTCCTCCGATAGGCGAACCTGGCCGGGGCGTCCAGATGTTCCACCACGAACCTGCGCCCGTCGACCTGCTCACCGGAGGGGATGGGCCGCCCGCTCAGCGCCAGATGATGGGCGCGGACCACGTCGACGCCGTCACGGGTCTCGAAGAGCCGGAACTGCGCGCCGACCCGCGGGTTGAAGTCGAGCAGCTTGTACCTTCCGTCCCTGTGGTCCAGCCGCCAGTCGAGGTCCGCGACGCCGATGAAGCCGGTCTCCGCGCAGAACCGCTCGGTCAGCGCGGCGAGCTCGGGGTTGGCGACCGAGTAGGCGTACGTCGTCACCCCGGCGTGCGGCGGCCACGAGCGGACCTTGACCCCGGTGAACGAGACGAGACCGGCATCGTGCCGGCAGATGTGCGCGATCCAGTCGGTGGACTCCGCACCCGGCAGGTACTCCTGGACGAGCACGTGCGGCTCGGGCGGCCAGCCGGCGGCGAGCGCGCGCAACTCGTCCCGCGTACCGACGAGCGTGGAGCTGCCGACGGCGGGGCTGGCCAGCCGCAGCCAGGGCTCGGAGTTCTTGAGGATGAGCGGGAAGTCGAAGGTCTCGGCGACCGCGTCCAGCTCCGCGAGGGACGCGCCGAGCGCCGACCTGGGCGCCGGGACGTCGTGCTTGGCGCACAGCTGGGACAGCCCGTGCTTGCTCGCGAGGGCACGCGGCAGGTCCCGGGGAACCGGGGGGAGCCTGAGGTGCTCCGCCAGCTCGTCCGCGTGCTCGGCCAGCAGCACCGCCGCCTCGTCGTCGGTCGGCACGGCCACCGCCCGGCCCGGGATCGACTCGGCTATCTTTCGAAGGCCCGCCACGAGGTCCGCCGCGGGCTCCGCTCCGGACGTCGGCCAGGGGAAGGCCTTCGTGAGGTAGCGGGAGGACGAGGCGGGGGTGAGGCGCCTCTCGGTGACGGCGTAGACGGGGACCCCGAGCCTGCCCAGGGAGCGAATGGCGCCGACACCGCCATGATGGAGGGGGTAGTGACCGATCTTGACAAGGAGCGCGGGAACGGTCTGATCGACAGAAAGCGGCATGATCAGTGCAGAACTCCTGCGAAGCTGGTACGAGTAGCGGTTCGAGCCGCGCAGGAGTTGTACATGGGGTAATCCTGCCTCAACAATCTTCAAAGTATCAGATCTTCCTAATAATCTAGAGAGGGACCAGTGACCCCGGTTCTCCCGGCTGTTGTGATCGGCGCGGGCCCGTACGGGCTTTCGACGGCGGCACACCTTCAGCGACTGGCGATTCCCGTCCGCGTCTTCGGCGAGCCGATGGACACCTGGCGGCACCGCATGCCCGCTGGGATGTTCCTCAAGTCGGAGCCGTTCGCCTCGGATCTGTCCGCCCCGGTTCCCGGGTACCTGCTGGCGGACTACTGCCGCAGCATCGGCGTCCGGCCGCTCGACGACTGGGAGCCCGTGCCCATCGACCTGTTCATCGACTACGGCCTCTGGTTCGCCAAGGAGCAGGTGCCCGAGATCGAGCAGGTCCGGGTCACCCGCGTCGAGCGGGACGGCTCCGCGTTCTGGGTGACGCTCTCCTCGGGCGAGCGGTTCGCGGCGGCGGTGGTCGTCGTCGCCAGCGGCGTCGAGCCGTTCCCGCACGTCCCCGACGAGCTCGCCGGGCCGGACGGGCTGGTGTCCCACACGTCGGAGCACCACGACCTGTCGGACTTCGCGGGCCGCAAGGTGGCGATGGTCGGCGCCGGGCAGTCCGCGCTCGAGGGCGCGGCGCTGCTCGCCGAGGCCGGAGCCGACGTGGAGATCTACGTCCGCGGCAAGAAGGTCATCTTCGACGGAGACCCGATCATGGGTCCCGTCCACTGGACCCACCGGATCCTCAAGCCGAAGGCCCCGCTCGGCGACGGCTGGTCGCACGTGGCCTTCAGCCGCGGCGGCGCCGCCTTCCGGTATCTCCCCAAGAACCTGCGCCTCCATCTCGTCCGGACCATCCTCGGGCCGTTCGGCTCGTGGTGGCTGCGCGACCGGGTGAAGGGCAAGATCCCCATCCACACCGAGCGGCCCGTCCTCGGCGTCACGTCTGACGGCGGCCGGGCGCTGCTCAGGCTGGGCGGCCCCGCGGGGCCCACCGAGACTCTGGTCGATCACGTGATGGCCGCCACCGGCTACCGGGTCGACCTGGACCGGATCGGCTTCCTCGCGCCGGAGCTGCGCGCCGACATCGCGCTGACGGCCCGCTCGCCACACCTGTCGGCGGGCTTCGAGTCGTCGGTTCCCGGCCTCTTCTTCACCGGCCTGCCCGCCGCCGCCACGTTCGGTCCCGTGCTCAGGTTCGTGTGCGGCACCGATTTCGCGGCGAAGGGCCTCACCCGGGGCGTACGGCGGCGTCTCAAGGCCTAGTTCCCCTCCTCATGCGGAGCAGGCGGGCGGCGGCCGGGCCGGCGAGCCTGGCCGCCGCGACCAGGGCGGGCACCGGGTCGTCGGCGGCGAGCCAGGCGAGCTCCAGACGGCCGCCGGCCGGCGCTCGCCCGCGGTCCCGCCCGTAGGCGAGCACGGCCGGCGCGTCGAGGTGTTCGACGACGAGCCTGCGCCCGTCGACCTGGCCGCCCACGTCTCCGGTCTTCCCGGTGAGGCTCAGGTGCAGGGCGCGGACGAGATCGACGCCCCCGTCGGTCTCGAACAGCCGGAACTGGGCGCCCACGCGTGGATTGAAGTCGAGCAGCTTGTACCGCCCGTCGCGGCGGTCGAGACGCCAGTCGAGCGAGGCGATTCCCGCGTACCCGATCGACCGGCAGAACTCCGCCGTCAGCTCCGCGAGCTCCGGGTTGCGCGCCGTGTACGCGAAGGTGGTCACCCCGGCCCTCGGCGGCCAGGAGCGGACCTTGACCCCGGTGAAGACGACGACGGGCTCCGACGCGGAGTCGCAGCAGATCTGCGACGTCCAGTCGGTCGTCTCCTCGTGCGGCAGATACTCCTGCACCAGCACGTTGGGAATCTCCGGCCAGGAACGTGCCAATGACCGGAACTCCGCGGGTGTGCGGACGACGGTGGAGCCGCCCACGGCGGGCGCGCTCAGCCGGGACCAGGGCTCGGAGTTCTTGAGCATCACGGGAAAGGTCATCGTGCTCGCGACGTCCCCGGCCCGCTCCCGGGCGGTGATCCGGACCGAGTCGGGAGTCGCGACACCGTGTTCCAGGCACAGCTCGTGCAGCCCTTCCTTGCTGGCGAGCCTGCGGGGCAGGGAGGCGGGGACGGAGGGGAGCAGGAAGCGCTCGGAGAGCGTCTCCGCGTGCTCGGCCAGCAGGACGGCCGCCTCGTCGTCGGTCGCGACGGCGACGGCTCTGCGCGGCAGCCGGGCGCCGATCGCCAGGAGTCGTTCGACGAGCCGGCCGACCGGCTCCGTGCCGGTGGTGGGCCAGGTGACCCGCGCCGTGAGGTAGCGAGACGAGGCGGCGGGCGTGAACCGGTCCTCGGTGACGGCGTAGACGGGGACACCGGCCCGGCCGAGGGTCCGGATCGCCCCCACTCCGCCGTGGTGCAACGGGTACCGCCCGATCTTGACGAGAAGGGCGGGGACAGCGGCGTCTAAATGCACGGACAGAGCGTGACACCTCCGGTCTAAGCGCAGGGTTAGGAGTGCTTTCCAAATGCTGCCCGTCGCGAGCGGCGATCCAGATTGGTGGATCGCAAGGCGGAGGAGGAGCCGATAACGGAGTTATCGGCGAAATCCCGGGCCCCGCGGAAACTCTGAGATTGCGAAGAGTTTTCGTGGGTGGGGCGTCAACGCGGCGAGGCGCCGATCTGGGCGTCGCGCAGCAGGGCTTGATTTATAAAGCACGACCTGGACCGCCCCGGCCGCGCCCGGTGCCCTACGGGAGGGGCTGCGCGAAGTAAGGGTCCTTGCCCGCCTTCGCGTACGCGCTGAGCACTCCGGGGCCGGTCAGCCTGAAGTCGCAGCCGCGCGCCTCCGAGTTCCACTGCACGACGGCCTTGATGCCGGGCAGATCCTTCACGACCTTGGGCACTTCGGCGAACCACTCGGCCTTGCGGTTGGGCTGCGCGGGATCGTCCACGGTGCCGAACTCGCTCAGGATGATCGGCTTGTCGTCCAGGCCGTTGTCCTGGAACCAGTCATAGGTCGGCTTGACGGTCTCCTTGAAGCTCTTCCACGGCGCGCCGCCCTGGCAGGCGAAGAAGTTGTACTGGTCGAAACCGATCCAGTCGACCCGGTCCGAGCCGGGATAGAACTTCTTCTGCTCCTTCAGCGTCGGGGGATACCCGGTCACGATCCAGACCCAGACCACGTTCCGCGCCCCGATCGTGGCGAAGCGGTCCTGAATGTGCTTGTAGGCCGCGATGTACTCCTCGGGAGTCCCGGCGCCCTCCTTGGCACGCAGGTCCATCTCCTGGTCGAAGGCCAGCATGACCGGCTTGCCGTACGTCTTGATGCGCTGTGCCTGAGGGTCGATCACGGTCGCGTCGAGGGCTCCGGCGGCGATCTCGGACCATGAGAGGCGGCTTCCGGTGCTCCACTCCTCTGAGACCCACGCGAGGAGAAGGATGCGGTCCTGGCCGACGGACCGCTGGTTGTCGGGAAGGAGCATGCCGTTCTGGGAGACCGACATGTCGTGGAAGTCGTAGACCAGGTCGAAGCGACGGCCGGAGACGGCCTCGATCTCCTCTACGGCGGCGGACAGCGAGCCGTCCTTCGTCGGTGTGGAGATTCCCCACCAGGCGCCGCACGGCGGCACGAGGACCTCCTTGGGGGAGCAGGGGCCCGGCGTCTTGACGGTCGGCCGGGCCATGGGAGCGCTCGGCGTGCCGGACGCCTCCGGGCCGGACGGGCTCGACTGGCATCCGATGGCGGAGGCGAGCACCAGCCCGCCCGCCAAGGCGGCGAGAGCCGCACGACGTCCCCGCATCACGTTCCTCCTATGTGCCGTTCTTGCCGTCGGGACGTCCGAGGACTGCCCACGATGCCAGAAGGCACGCGGCTGGAAGCGAATATATCGGGACAATCTCCAGCGCCGGCGTGCCCAAGAGCGGGAACGACACCGCCGCGACGAGCACGGGCGAGACGAGCAGCACGGGCGCGACCACATCACCGTCACCACGGCGCGCCGCCGGGATCAGCCGGGCCAGCCCCCACAGCGCCATGACGGCGAAGATGAGCAGCAGCCCGACCCGGGCGGGCAGCAGCCCGCTCATCTGCTCGGCGGGTCGCGCCCACGAGGTCGCCGTGCCCGTCGCCCCGTCGCGGAGGATGGGCCAGACGCCGGCCGCGACGCACACCGCGGCGACCGGAAGGAGCCGCCAGGGCCCGCGCCGGGCGACGGCGAGGCCCAGGCAGGAGCCCGCCATCATCAGCGCGGTGAGCGGATGGACGAACGCCGCGGCCACGGACAGGGCGAGGAGCACCGCGACCGTCGTCGCCTCGAACCGGTGGTCGGCCAGGATCGCCACGAAGCACAGGTAGAACAGGAAGGCCAGCCCCAGCGGCGGGTAGAACCCCTGCAGCGACCACGCGGCCCCCACGAAGAGCAGTGTCACGGACGGCCGGGCGGGCGCGGTCCGCAGCAGCGTCATCAGCGGCAGCACCGACAGCACCGCGCAGGCCAAGGGCAGCCAGCTCAGCACCTGGCCCGCGGTCACCGACCCCGAGCGCAGGAGAAACGCGACGACCGGCAGGAGCCCCGCGTCCGATCCGGGCGGGACCACGCCCGTGCGCGCCACCTGGTCGACCAGCGCGGCGATCGCTGAGTCGGCCCGCCCCGGCGGGTACAGGCACACGGCTGCGCCGCCCAGGTGGAGCAGCCCCATGAGCGGGCCGCGCCGCCCGTCGGAGAGCGTGAAGACGTACGAGATGACGATGAGCCCCAGGCCCACGAGTGAGGTCGCCAGGAGCGCCGACCGCGGCGCCAGCAGATGCAGGAGGAGCCCTTCCGCGACCAGGATGGGCGGCAGGACCCGGGCCCAGCGACGCCACCACGGCGGCCGCGTGACGGACATCGCCTTGGCCGGATCGGTGAACACCCGGACCAGACCGGGCGCGATGGCGGCGGCCACGGTCAGTTGGGTGCCGAGCAACGTGAGGCCGACGCCGTTGATGCCCATCGTCGGCAGCAGCGTCAGAACACCGGTCATGGTGAGGGCGAACTGCACGGTCTGGATGGCCGCGAGCGCCTTTGGACGGCCCTTGGCGCGCAGCACGCCCAGATAGAGCTCGATGAAGGCGCGCGGGATGGCCGCGAGCGCGATCAGCCGGAGCACGTTGGTCGCCTCCTGGTACCCGGGGCCGAGCACGGCCAGGGCGAAGGGGGCGATCAGGACGGTCACCGCGACGAGCGGAACGAGCGCCATCACCGTCCGGCGCAGCGCGCGGCGGGCGTTGGCGGCCAGCGTGGAGGCGTCGTACGCGCCCTCGATGGTCAGCGACGTCGCCATCGTGTAGGCGAGCGACTCCAGCATCTGGGCGATCGTCACGGCCATGCCGTACGAGGCGTTGGTGGCCTTGGTCACGTGGACGGCGACGATGAAGGGGACCAGGTTGCCCATGGAGAGGCGGACGAAGGCCCCGAAGTAGTCGCCGGACAGGAAGCGCATGACCGTGGCGCGCGAGGGAGGCGTGCGGTCGCCGGTCTCGATGACGTGCTTGGGCACCAGCCGTCGGGCGATCAGATAGTTGATCAGCGGCACCGCGACGAGGCCGGGCGCGATCCATGAAAGGTAGATGGCCCACGAATGCTCGGGCCCGGTGACCGCCGTGCCGAGCACCGCCGCGGCGGCCACCACCAAGATGATCTTGGCGGTGGACAGGATGATGTTCTCGACCGGCACCCATTCGGACTTGCGCAGCGCCGCCAGAACCACGTCCTGAAGCGTCCAGACCACCCAGATGACGACCATGACGGCGAACACGAACGCCGGCAGCGGCCCCGCGAGGATGCCGTAGTTGTCGCCCCAGAGATCCAGGGTGAGCAGGAAGCCCGCCGTGGCCGCCAGGGCCATGGCGCTTCCCACGCCGTAGATGCCGAAGACGAACCGGTTGGTCGACCGGCCGGTCTCCGGGATGAACCGGGTGAGCGAGCCGACGAAGCCGAAGGACGTCATCCCCGCCAGCATCCGCATGGCCGTGATCAGCGCGAGGGCCTGCCCGACCGAAGCCTGATCGAACACGCGGGCCGCCACGATCCAGTAGCCGAAGCCGAGAACGGCGCCGGCGCCCACGTTGATGAGCAGGGTGTAGGCGGCGCGGTAGAGCGGGTCGTTGAGGTCCTTGGAGAGCCGGTCACGAACAACGGCCCGGAGGGGTCGCCCCCCGAGCCGTGGGCCTGGCGCCGGAGTCTCGGTCACTAAAGATGATCCCCCTTTTTCGAGACGACACAGTATCTCGCCTCGAAGCCCGGTCAGGCCGCTCCTTGGTCCGCCTTGTGGGCGGGGGAACGGGTCAGCTCCACGGGCGGAGCCGGGGTCCGGCGTTCCCTGATGATCGTCTTCAGCACGCGCCAGCCGTCCCGCACCGCCCGCAGGTTGCTGGCACCGTGGATGCGGTTGCGCTCATGGCTCGGGATCTCGTGGATCCGCAGCCCGGCCTTGGCGGCGCGGATGTTCATCAGCGTCTCGATCTCGAAGCCGTCGCAGTCGAGGCCGAGCGCGTCCAGATGGCGGGCCCAGAAGGCGTTGTAGCCGTAGCAGAGGTCGGTGTAACGCGTGCCGTACAGCCGGTTGACCATCGTGCTGAGCACGAAGTTGCCGAGACGCCTGATGGGAGTGATGTCGTCGCTTCCGCCGCCGTTGGCGAAGCGCGATCCCTTGGCGTAGTCGGCACCGGCGACAAGGGCTCCCACGAACCGGATGATCTCGCGTCCGTCGGTCGACCCGTCGGCGTCGATCATGACGATGATGTCGCCGGTGCAGGCGGCGAAGCCCTCGGCGAGCGCGTTGCCCTTGCCCTTGCCGCGCTGGCTCACCACGCGCAGGCCGGGGCGCAGCCGCCGCGCCACCGCGACGGTGTCGTCCGTGGAGTTCCCGTCCACGAGGACGACCTCGTCGACCCACCGCGGAAGGGTCGCGAAGACGTGCGGGAGGTTCTCCGCCTCGTTCATGGCGGGCACCACGACGCTCACCCGCGGAGAGATGGCCATGAGAGGCGTAATGCGCATAAATCCATCGGCTGATGGCCTAAACGACCCTAAATGTGAAACAGGGAGAGATGCGGTGCTCTCGAGACTCATGTTGTGTGGATCCTCCGGGGCATGGTGCTAGCGGCGTCATTGCACGGGGGCACGTCGCCCTTCGCCAAGCAGCGAGGACGTGGAACGTACCTAGGTAGGTCTCGCAGAGGGCGTCTCCGGTTGGCAGCCCGACCGAAATTCTGCCGAAAACGAGAACTATGAGACTACATTCCCGATCTTGCCCCGGGTGGGTCGCCGCGCGGGATGGCCGCGATCCTGCTCCTAGAACGGATTTCCATTGAGTCCCCACCCTCGCCAGATGCTCTGGGCGACCAGC
>JBIOWF010000364.1:0-14841 GCA_044868295.1 Microtetraspora sp.
GACAGGACGGCGCAAGGTCACTTCGGGCGAGCTCGCCGTATGGTGCGAAACGGGGCTCTACCGACCCCCGTGGGCAAATGTCGGCGTGGTAAGGCAGGATTACGGTGTGTTGCTGATCGACCTTGCCCGGACGTCGGCGGCGGTCGCCGCGAAGTCCGCGCGACTGGCCAAGATCGCCCATCTGGCCGAGCTGCTGAGCAGGGTCGGGCCGGACGAGGCCGTGATAGCGATCGCCTACCTGTCCGGAGAGCTGCCGCAACGCCAGATCGGCGTCGGGTGGCGCGGCCTGCGGGATGTCCCTGAGCCGCGTCAGGTAGCCACGGCGACCCTCACCCAGGTCGACGCGCTTCTCGATCGGATCAAGGCGCAGTCGGGGCCGGGCTCGCAGGCCGCCCGGAAGGCCCTTGTCGCCGAGCTGTTCGGGGCGGCCACCCGCCAGGAGCAGTCCTTCCTGTCGCGGCTGTTGGGCGGCGAGCTGCGGCAAGGCGCGCTCGACGGTGTGATGATCGAGGCGATCGCCAAGGCGGCCGGTGTCCCGTCGGCAGAGGTCCGGCGGGCTCTCATGCTCCGCGGGTGGCTGCCCGCGGTGGGCGCGGCGGCCCTGAAGGGCGGCATCGACGAGCTGCGCGCGTTCCATCTTGAGGTGGGCCGGCCGGTGGCGCCGATGCTCGCGCAGAGCGCGCCGACGGTCACCGCCGCCCTGGAGAAGATCGGGGGTCCGGCCGCGGTGGAGTGGAAGCTCGACGGCGTCCGGGTGCAGGCCCACCGATCAGGCGACCAGGTCGGCGTCTTCACCCGAGCCCTCGACGACATCACCGCGCAGGTGCCCGAGCTGGTCGAGGCGATGCTCGGCCTGCCCGTGAGCGACATCGTGCTCGACGGCGAGGTGCTCGCCCTGCGTCCCGACGGCCGCCCGGAGCCGTTCCAGGTGACCGCGGGCAGGGTGGCCAGCAGGACCGACGTCGCCGGCCTGCGCGCGTCGGTTCCGCTCAGCGTCTTCTTCTTCGACGCGCTCCGGGTCGACGGGGTGGACCTGCTCGACCTGCCCTCCGAGGAGCGGCACGCGGCGCTGGCGCGATCCGTGCCGGGCAAGCTGATCACGCCGCGCCTGATGACCGCCGACCCGGAGGAGGGCGAGGCCTTCTTCGCCGATGCCGTACGGCGCGGCCATGAGGGCGTCGTGGTGAAGGCACCGCAGACCCCGTACGCCGCCGGGCGGCGTGGCGCCGGGTGGATCAAGGTCAAGCCCCGGCACACGCTGGACCTGGTGGTGCTGGCCGCCGAGTGGGGCAGCGGCCGGCGTCAGGGCCGGCTGTCCAACCTTCACCTGGGCGCGCTCGACCCGGAGACCGGCGGCTTCGTGATGCTCGGCAAGACGTTCAAAGGTCTTACGGACGAGCTGCTGACGTGGCAGACCGAGCAGTTCCTGCGGCTGGCGGAGGGTTCGGCGGAAGACTGGGTCGTCACCGTGAAGCCCGAACTGGTGGTGGAGATCGCCTTCGACGGAGTGCAGCGCTCGTCCCGCTATCCGGGCGGGATGGCGCTGCGCTTCGCCCGGGTCCTGCGCTATCGACCCGACAAGCGGGCCGAAGAGGCCGACACCGTGGCGATGGTCCGCGCCCTGATGCCGTGACGCACGCTCGTCGAGGAGTGCGTCACTTGACCAGGCGGACCGTCAATGGGTAGCGGAACTCGCCACCCGTGAGGGCGGCCACGCCGCCGACGACCGAGAGCACGAATGCCAGGATCCAGATGAACGGCACCAGGATCGCACCGATGATCGTGAATGGCAGCAGGATGGTCGCGCCCAGCAGGGTGAGATGGCAGTTCAGTGCCTCGACCGCGTGCCTTCTGACGTAGGGCGAGGTCCGGCCGGCGGTCAGCAGCATGAGCAGCGGACCGATGACGAACAGCCCGCACAGCGAGAGGAGATGGGCCGCACCGGCGCCCAGCTGGTCACCGGCGTCGGCGGGCGGTGCGCCCGCATGCCCGGCGACAGCCCTCCCGGCGTGAGCCGGCGGCGCGGGAGGCACATCGGCCGCCGCGCCGGAGCCGTACAGGTCTGTCATGATCGGCATGAGATCCGCGTGGGTGCGGGCGGTCATCGCCTGGTGCAGCCGCTCGTCCATCTCGGTCTTGTCGAGCCGTCCCTCGGCGAAGGCCGTCTTGACGTGCTCGACCACCTGATCGCGGTCCTGGTTGGTGGCCCGCAACTGGGCGTGTGGCACGGGCGCCCGTCCCGGCCATGATGGTGTCGCTGCCGCCGGCATCAAAGCGTTACCCTCCGTCGATGGGGCGGACGCGCCGGTGCCAGAAGCCATCGGAGCGAACCGCCGACCATGCGTGTGTTCCTGCCTTCGAGTCTGCCTCGCCACTGGCGTGACGCGGCGATCCACTGCCCATCTTCAGCCGCGCCTGTGTCGCCGCGCATCCGGGATATCCCCGAAGCACCCCCGAGAGGTCCCCTCATTAACAGCGTCCTGATGAATTGGACGGTATATAGGGTGTATGAGATGGCGGGATCGCTATGGAATCAGACGGCTTCGAGGCTCGCGCATCGCCAAGTTCGACCGTGAGGCCACGGAAGCCGACATCGAGACGCTCATCGAGTTCGCGAAGTCGAGGCACGGCGTGGAATTCTTCGTCGAGCCGGAGACCTTCGCCACAGACACCACCGCGGTCGCTGTGGCACACGACGGCGAGTGGACTCGGCGCCGCGTGGGATCCCCCGGTGTCATCCGCAAGGTCGCGAGAGACCTCGCCCTTCCCGTGTACGATGTGCAGCTCACCGGCTACCCCGCACGGATGCGGGCCTACAACGAGCGTCGCCGCCAGACCGAAGGCTAATCTCTCGCCGATCTTTGCCCCGTCGCGTCGCCCAGGCCACTGCTCCCTCCGGGCGAAACCAGGCGGTCGAGGCACCAGGGTCATCGATCTCAGCGGGCGACTTTCCCCCCAACCGGCCGGCGCGCCCCTAGCCGGCCAGCGCGGCGGGCTCCTCACGAAGAAGTGCGAGCAGCGGCACCAGCCAGCTCATCCGGGGCCTGCCCATCTGGTCGTCCAGCTCTTTCGGCGTGGGCATCCGGTCCCGCAGCACACCGGGTGAGAGCAGGTGTGTCAGGGCCTGCCGCAGCAGGATCGCCATCGAATAGCCGGGGTCCGCCGCGAGGGCGCGCTCGAGCGCCATGCCCGCGAGAGCGCATTCACCGGCCCGCCAGGCGGCTGCCGCGAGCAGCGAGGCCGCCGGTGCCACGAAGCGGAGCTCCAGCCGCCGGGTCAGGTCCTTCCACAAGGTCAGATGGGCGTCGCGGTCGTCCAGCAGGGCCCACGCCTCGTCCCGGACACGGATCACTGCCAGATCGAAGCCGAGCCGTGCCGCCTCCTCGTCGCCCAGCCGGTCCCCGCACGCGTAGACGTCGATCGCCGCACGCACCCTCGCCAGCCCGTCGGCCACGAACGCGGCGGCGACCTCGTCCGGCCGGTCCGCCCGCGCCAGTCTTCCCTCCACTTCGGCCGCGACGCGTCCCGTGACCTGCCGCATCGACACCCGACCAAGCCCGCCGTACGGCGCGACCGAGCGCTCCAGGCTGCGCCGGTCGGGCAACGCGACCAGCCCGTTCACGATGGCCTCGGCCGCGATCGGGCTGGACACCGGGTCGTACGGCGTCCCCTCCGCCGGGCAGCAGCCGACCCGTGTGCACGTATACGACCAGTACCACCCGTCGTCGGCCCGCAAGGATTCCGCGACATCGATTCCGGCTCCGCGCAGCAGCCGGGTGGCCTCTTCGACCGCCGGTGTCACCAGCGGGCCGGTGCCGTACCCGGCGAGGATGGTCATGCTCACCTGCTCCCGCTGGAGCAGCGGGACCAGCCCGTCCAGCGCGCCGGGCTCCACCGGCAGGTCCCACCGCGTGCTCAGCCGAAGGCCGGATCCGGTGAACCCGGCCACCACGAGGCTGTCCGCCGGGTGGAACCCGATGAGGTACGGCACCGCCGCGAGGACGTCCGCGGGAGACGACAACAGAAGCTTCGGGGTGGAAGTCATGACCCGAGATCCTGGCTTGCCAGACCGCCCCGATCCGCCACTGAAGATCGTTCTGTGGAGAATCGTCATTCTGTGGAAAAACAGGGGCGCCCCCGCACGCACCCCGGACGTTGATCGATCTGTGGACCTTGACCCCGTACTCGCCCACACCCGTTACACGCCCGAAGGTCCCAGCCTCTTTGCCCGAGGAGCTGAGTACCGGCCCGGGAAAGTGGGCAAGTGGCCACACATTAGAACAAACACGTCAGCAGGCATAACGTGGGGAAAGATCATGGCAACAACATCCACAACCCGCTCGCCTCGGTCCGCCGCACCCTCAAGCACCGCTTCCGCCAACTGGTTCGAGTTGGACATTCCGTTCCTCAGCCTCCAAGTCCGACCAGGCGTGCGCCTGCCACACGTTAAGCTCCCTTCGATCAGCCGCACAGCGGTGAGCCGAACCATGGACGTCACTCGCAACGTGTTACCACCTCCCGACCGGATCGCCTACTACGGAGGGCTCACCACACTCGCAGCCCTGGGTGTGCTGGACTGGCCAGTCGCAGCCGCGATCGGAGCCGGAACCATGATTGCCCGCCGAGGCTGGAACGAGCAGTCCAAAGCATGGCGCGCCGAACTGGACAAAGCGCGACAAAGGATCGAGACAGCGCGGGCCAGCGAGCCGGAAGGCACCACACCGGCCAAGCGCACAACTGCCAGGACGACCACCCGGCGCGCCAGCGAACGATCGAGCACCACACGAACGTCTCGGCGAGCACAGCCGGTCAGCTGATCCGATCCGCTGTTTCGACTAGCCGCGACGGTGACGGGCGGCATGCGCCTGATCGCGGCTCTATCGCCCGGAGAGTTTCTCCTTGACGAGCCGTCCCACCAGCACGGGAACGAAATCACGGATGGGTCGGTCATCGAATCGGTGGTAGGCGGCCAGCACCGCAGAACGCACCTGATCAACGGTGTGCGTTGAGGCAAAAGTAGAGATCAGCCGTGAGGTCAGGTCGTCGATGGCCACATGTTCCCGCTCGATGACGTCGATAGGCATCCGAGCCTCCCCAGGCACTCTACGCACGCACGCGTCTACGCCATCTTCCGCCCGATAGGGCCCACATTGATAGGGAGCATCCCGTAAAATCCCGTTCTTCTTCCACTGCCAGGTGAGCTTTGATCGCCACACTCAGCAGCCCCGCCCGGCTACGCACGCCCTCACGTGCCCATGCTCTTGACGCCTCCCTGTGACCGCCTCGCCCGCCCATTGCAGGCTTGCGCGTTCACCGGGCCGACCTACGCCTGCCCAGGTCCGTGGCACCCGGCAGCAGACAGCTACCTTTCCTCCGATTGCACGGACCCGAGTAGAGGGCCGCCACGGACCGACTGCACATTCTGTGGTCCACAAGCCATGCTACAACTCTAAGTATTTAACAAATCGCGCAGAGTGTCGCCCATTCGGGCCGCCCAGAATCTCGGAGCCTGGCAAGAGTGTCAACTGATCGGAGGAAGCGGATGGACCGTAAGAACGCCCGATGGCTGAGCGGCGGCGCTCTAGCGCTGACCCTGCTTACCACAAGTCTCATCGCCGGCCAGGGGCCCGCGATGGCCTCAGCGACAGCGCAGGAGACTGTGACCGCGTCGGCCGAGGTATGTGGCAGCCAGTACGGAACCTTCGTCCATAGCGTTCACTACGTCCCGGGCGGTGGGCCCCTCGTGAACGACTACATCCAGGGAGACGACGGACTTCTCTACCATCGCCAATACTTCCTGGAGGGCAACGGAAACAGCTCGTTCTCGGGACTCTCCAACGGGGACAGGGTGAGATTCGACTACGCGCGCAACCCCTATGGCGGTGGTGGCCCCACCAACATCTGCAGGGTCGGCTGCGGTCTGCACCCCCAGGGCGGCTCGTGGGCCGAGGGCCACTTCGGCACGGTCAACGGCCAGATCCACGTATGCAAGGACGGCAAGATCGTCCGGTGGTCGTAGCAGTGACCACCTGGCCCGGCCGGGTGTCGGCTTCCTCGCGGATCACATCAGCAGGAAGCCGATCACCTACATAGCCAACCGAGGAGCCAGCCTCGCCCTTGGCCTCTCCCTCGGCGTAATACCTGCGCGCGAAGTCGCTGCGGTACTGGTATGTCCCGGTGGCCATCAGGTCCTCCCAATGCTTCCTGGCGGCCTCAGGCAGCGCCGCGAGCACGTAATCAGAATATACGCGGGTCCGGTCGTCATTAATGGAGCACACAGCCGCGAGGAGGGCCGTAAGCACCTCCATGCCGAAGGCCCCGTGTCCGTGAGCCAGAGCCGACAACACCGCCAACTCGGGATTGCGGACCGACTCCGCCGGGTCGGTCACGATCGGCATCAGCCCAGGCCCGATCGCGAGAGGGGTGACGACCGAGTCCGGGCCGATCACGATCGGCTCGGCGCACCAAGTGGCCACTCCGTCCTCGGGAGCCAGCACCAGCATGACCGTGGGACAGGCGTGCCGCGCCCACAGGGTCGCTGCATAGACCGGCCAACTCTGTGTCGCCGATAGAAGGACCTGTGGATTTCAGGGCGTGGAGGGAGTGAGGCGGAGGCGGACCATCATGGCGGCGCCCGCGACCGCGCCGGGCATGGCGACGACGGCGGCGAGCGGGATCAGGAAGACGAGGAAGATGGCCACGCCGAAACCGATGGCGACGGACTTGTTCGCACGCAGCGTCGCGAACCGCTCCTTGCGGGCGATGCCCCGGCGTTCCATGGCGAGCGCGGTCAGCTCAACGGTGAGGAAGAACCCCGAAACGATCGCGCCCAGGATGGGTATCACCGTCTGCCCGATCACGGGCACGAAACCGAGCAGGAACAGCGGGATCGTGAACAGCAGCACGTAGAACAGCGTGATGAGGCTGTCCCGGATCGACCTCGCCAGCGACCGCCACAACGGCAGGTCAACGGCGGCAGGCAGGCCGCCGAGGTCTTCCTCCACCTTCTCGGACAGCTTCTCGTAGAACGGCTCACCGATGACCAGCGTGACCGCCGTGTAGGTGACGACGGCCAGCCCCAGACCACCGAGGAAGATGACGATGCCGATGACGGTCCTGAACAGGTCTCGCAGGCTCCAGTCGTCGGCGAACGGCGTCGCCCACGCCGCGACGTCATCGGCGTGGGTGCCCAGCCAGACGAGCGCGACGGCATAGAGAACCAGTGCGATCAGCGCCGGGACGAGCCCGAACAGCCACCAACGGGGATGCCTGGCGACCCACCCGATCCCCCTGAAGAAGAACCCGATCCCGTCCGCGAGGCCCCCGACGCCCTGCCGGACCGGCTGTCCGATGCCATCCATGCCCGGCAGGCTAACGCCTCCGATCAGCGACCGCGATCCCTCGACGCCACCGGCCTGGGCGCATGCGTCCAGGCCGCCCGTCTCGACGCCACCGGCCTGGGCGCATGCGTCCACGCCGCCCGTCTCGACGCCACCGGCCTGGACGCATGAACTCACCCGGCCGTACGGCTCACGCCCGCGGTCAGGAGACGCGCGGCCAGAGGGCCGTGACGGACACGCCCAGCTCGGCGAAGAGCCGGCGGAGCAGGGGAAGCGATATCCCGAGGACGTTGCCGTGGTCACCGTCGATGCCGTCGACGAACCATCCGCCGAGCCCGTCGAGAGTGAAGGCGCCCGCGACGCGAAGCGGCTCGCCACTGGCGACATAGGCCGATATTTCAGCTTCCGAGGGGACACCGAAACGGACGACCGTCGACGCGACCTGCGAAACCCGACGGCCTGAGGCGACGTCCGCGACGCAGTGACCGGTCAGCAGATGCCCCGTCCTCCCCCGCATCGCCAGCCAGCGTGACACCGCTTCCTCAGGGGAGTCCGGCTTGCCGTACGCGACGCCGTCGAGCTCCAGCACGGAGTCGCACCCGATGACGAGCCCCTCGGCCAGCGTGCGGGCCACGACGGCGGCCTTGGCCTCGGCGAGAGCGAGGCAGAGCTCACCCGGCGTGGCGGCGGCTATCGCGTCCTCGTCGACGCCGCTGACGATCACCTTGGGGTCGAGACCGGCGGCCCGCAGCACGCCGAGCCGGGCCGGAGAGGCCGAGGCCAGAACAAGCTCAGTCACACCACGCAAGCGTAGTAGTCCGCGCCACGTCCCTTGCCGGTCGGTGATCGCCACCGCCGCCGGCGCGACCGGCCGGCTCCGGCCTTTCCGGAGGATCAAGCCGCCAGGCCGGGCACGGCGTTGGCCACACGGAGTCATACAGAAAGCGACAGCCGTACCGCGCTGAGCGATGCCGGAAGTGGCGACAGCCGTACAGGAGCGGAGCGCGAAAGTCATAATCGCCTCGTCCACCGAGCCATGCAGAGCACGATCACGCTGATATGCGGAAGGTCATCCTCACCTGTACCTTGAGCGGTTATTGATCAGAGTTGTCAGACGGGGAGGGTTGCGTGTCAAGGGCGACGTACCGGGAACGGGCGAGGTACTGGTTCGACAACACCATGTCGAAGGGCACCGTCGCGTTGATCGGCTGGCTCGCCCTGGTGTCGGCGCTCTTGATCCTCGTGGTCAGCGGCCTGACCCTGTGGGCCACGCCGGACGAGGCGTTCGAGAACAACGGCCTGCCGGGCGTGCTGTGGCTGACCCTCATGCGCACCCTGAGCCCGGGAAAGATCGCCAGCGACTCCGGGACCGCCCCCTTCCTCGCGCTGATGCTCGGCGCGTCCCTCGGCGGCATATTCATCGTCAGCTTCCTGGTCAGCCTGCTGTCCACCGGCCTGAAAAGCAGGGTCGAGGAGCTGCGCAAGGGCCGCTCCAGGATCATCGAGAGCGGTCACACGGTGATCCTCGGCTGGTCGGAGCAGGCGTTCACGATCGTCGCCGAAATCGTCAAGGCGCACGCGAGCGAACGCGGGTCGGTCATCGCCATCCTCGCCGGCAGGGACAAGCCGGCCATGGAGGACGCCATCCGCTCGCGGCTCGGCGACACGGGCAGGACCCGCCTCGTGTGCCGTACGGGCAGCCCGACCGAGCCCACCGACCTGAACCTGATGAACCTCGACTCGGCCCGCTCCATCGTGGTCCTCTCCCCGCAGGGCGACGACCCGGACGCGCACGTCATCAAGACGCTGCTCGCGCTGGCGAAACGCACCGGCGACCATCCGCCCGTGGTGGCGGCGATCGCGTCGTCCCGGAACATGGCCGCCGCGCGCCTCGCGGGCGGCCCGGGTGTGCACCTCGTCGACTCCGACGACACCGCGTCCCGGCTCATCGTCCAGTCCTCCCGGCAGTCGGGAATGTCGGTGGTGTGCATGGATCTGCTCAACTTCGACGGCGGTGAGATCTACCTCCGCTCGGACCCCTCGCTCTCCGGCCGGACGTACGGCGAGGCGCTGCCCGCCTTCAAGACCGCCACCGTGATGGGGCTGCGCCGGGAGGGGGAGGTCGTCCTCAACCCGCCGATGGACACCTCCATCTCGGCCGGAGACGAGATCATCGTGATCGCCCACGACGACTCGCTGATCCACCTGGCCGGTGAGGCCGCCAAGGTGCACGGTCAGGAGATCGTCACGGCCGAGCGCACCCGGCCCCAACCGGAACGGACTCTCGTCCTGGGCTGGAACAGCCGGGCCAGGCAGATCGTCCGCTACCTCGACGGGTACGTGGCCCCCGGGTCCGCCCTCGACATCGCCGCCGACCATCCGGAGGCGGGCACCGGTCTGGAAGACCTGCGCAACCTCACGGTGGACACCAAAGAGTGCGACACCACCGACCGGTACGCGCTGGAGTCGCTGGAAATCGGCCTCTACCAGCACGTGATCGTGCTCTCCGACGACCGGCACGACCCGCACCACGCGGACACCCGGACGCTGATGACCCTGCTCCAGCTCCGCGACATGCAGTCGGCGCTGGGCGAGCGCTACTCGATCGTGAGCGAGATGCACGACGAGAACAACCGTGCGCTGGCCGAGGTCACCGAGGCGGACGACATCGTGATCAGCGACACGGTCATCGGCCTGCTGCTCGCCCAACTGGCGGAGAACCAGCATCTCGCGGACGTGTTCGGCTACCTCTTCGACTCCCGGGGGTCGGAGATCTACCCTCGGCCCGCCGCCGACTACGTGCGCCCGGGCGCGTCCGTCGGCTTCGCGTCGGTGATCGAGTCGGCGAAGCGGCGTGGCGAGACCGCGATCGGCTACCGGCTGGCGGCCCGCGTGAACGAACCCCCGCATTTCGGTGTCGTCCTCAACCCGGACAAGTCCCGCCCGGTCGTCCTCGGCGCCGACGACTCGGTCATCGTGCTCGCCGAACGCTGACCGTCCGCAGCCGCACGCCGGGCCCACCCTGCCGCCCGGGTGAACACGTGCGTCGTGAGCCACCACCGTGGCGCGTGAGCTGACGCCATGCATCTTGGGCGAGCGCCATCAGGTCAGGGACCGGGACAGATGGCCCGGCAGGGCAGTCGCCTTCCCGGGCCATCGCCTTGCCACGCGCCTCACTGGGCAGCGGCTCAGCCGCGGCTCGCCGCGAGGGCGTTGCGCAGGTTCTCCTCGGCCTCCTTGGACAAGGAGGTGTGGATGATCTTTCCCCCGAAGGGTGCGATCTGCGGCAGGACCTTGTCCGGCGTGCTCTCCTTGACCAGCACGAACAGCGCCGCCGCACCTGGCTTCAGGCCGTCGGCGAGTTGCTTCATGAACTTGTCGTCGACGCCCACGTCGGTCATCGCGCCCGCGGCGGCGCCGGTGGCGGCGCCGACCGCCATGCCGAGCAACGGCATGAAAAAGATGAGCCCGATCAGGCCGCCCCAGAGAGCGCCGCCCGCGGCGCCCATCCCGGTCGTACTCATGGACTGGTGGAGCTTGATCTTGCCGTCCTGGGTCCGCTCGACTATCGCCGCGTCGGCGAGGTCGATGAGGTTCTGCTTCTGCAGCTCGAAGAGCTTGTCGCGGACCTGAGTCGCGGTTGCGACGTCGTCATACGCGACAGCGATCAGATTGGCCATACGAATCCCCCCGAATTCGGATGGCCTATACCTCCCCCATAACATCCGGTCTAAAGCACTCGGAGGCGGGGCATCACCACATTGATGTCCCGCCAGTGCTTCTTCTGCGTGTCTGGGATCGTGACGAACACCAGCGCCGGCTTGTCGTCCGGGACGTCGACGACCGCGATGGCGGACATCGAGGTCCGCTTCTTGCCCTTCAGCGTGTAATTGACCTTGTACGCGAGCAGCCAGCCGTCCCGCCTGCTCACCGTGATCGGCTGGGAGGCGGTCCAGGTGATCGTCGCGCCTGACGGGTGGTGGTTGAGCGTCCAGCGGGCGGACAGGAAGGCCGTGTCGCGCACACTCGCCTGAACCGGAATGGGAACCGAGCAGGAGACCAGCAGGCCGCGGAACACCGATCCCTTGACCTTGGGCAGCACCTGGCGGGACGCGAACGGCGACGCCTTGGCCAGCTTCCACGTCTTCGCGAAGCGGGGGAAGGCGACCCCTGACCGGCGGTCCTTGATCAGTCCCCGGAGCGGAGCCGCCCGGCCGGGCAGCTTGGCGAGCTTCTTGTCGGAGGCCGGAAGCTCCGGCACCCGGGGGTCGGACAGCGCCGCGGCCATCGCGGTCGTGTCCGGGCTGGCCACGACCGTGGGCGACGCCGAGGGAGTGACCGACGCCAAGGGAGTGACCGGCGGCGAGGAGACGGCCGCGGAGGCGACCTGGTTCACGGGCGAGGGGACGGCGGCCGCCGCGGAGGGGGTGACGGGCTCGTTCCGGCCGATCAGCATGACCGAAACCGCCAGACCAACGACCGTGACGGCGACGACGCCGGCCACGGCCCGGTAGACGACGCGCATGGGGAGGTCACCGAGACCCTTACCCGGCCCAGAGGGCGGTGGAGTCTCCGGGACCGTGATCTTCGGCAGCGGCGTGGTCTCCGCTTCGGCCGCGACATACGTCGGAACGGCCCTAGTCCCATTGTCCCCAGCTGACACGAACGGGAGCGTACGGCATATCCCGGCAATTCGGGTCCGATCCCCATCACACTTCGGGAACGAGTCCCGTCCCACCTCCCCGATCTCGTACCCGCTTCCGATGTCGCCAATAATGAGCGGATGCGCGTCGAGCTGCGGTTCGCCCCGAATACGGGCATCCATCATGATCTGTCCGCTGTCCGGCAGGACGGACACCACCTGTGGGTGGCGGGCGACGAGACCGCGACACTGGAGCGCCTAACCTGGCGGGACGGCGTCTACCAGGACCATCACACCTTCCGACTGGACGACTTCGTCACGCTGCCCGCCGGACCGGACGAGGAGGCCGACATCGAAGGCCTCGGCCGTACCAACGGCTGGTTGTGGGCGGTCGGCTCGCACAGCCTGAAACGCAAGCGGGTCAAGCACGGGCACACAGGCGAAAAGGCCCGCAAGCGCCTGGCCACCGTGGTCCGCGAGGAGAACCGCTTCATCCTGGTACGGCTTCCGCTCGTCGAGAGGGACGGCCAAACCGTCCCCGTGCCGAGGTCCGGCGATCGGACGGCGGCGATTCTCGCCGGCCGGAGCCGGAACCTGGCCGCGCTCCTGGAGGACGACCCGCACCTCGCGCCATTCCTCGGGTTGCCGGGCAAGGACAACGGGCTCGACGTGGAGGGCATCGCGGTCCACCGTTCCCTCGACGGCGGTGACCGGGTGTTCATCGGACTGCGCGGCCCGGTGCTTCGCGGCTGGGCGGTCATCCTGGAGATCCGCCCGGAAACGGATCCGGACGACCCGCACCGCCTGCGGCTCGCCCAGCTCGGTGGTGCCGCGTACCGGACCCACTTCCTCGACCTGGACGGCCTCGGCGTCCGTGATCTCTGCCCGTACGGAGACGACCTGCTGGTTCTCGCCGGGCCGACCATGGACCTGGCCGGGCCGGTCAGAGTCGTCCGCTGGCGGCCGGGGGCCGACGTCGACGAGAAGCCCGAGCCGGTCGCCGAGCTGGACCCCGGGCACGGTTACGACCATCCGGAGGGCATCGCGGTGCTGGACGACGGGCGGATCCTGATCGTCCACGACAGCCCCGGCCCCGCACGACTGACCGCACACGGCGTCTACGCCGACCTCGTCCCCCTGTGAGGCGACACGCCACCAGGTCTCTTGAAGCGTGAAAACCTCATCAGGTCGAGGAGGAAACGCGGCGCGGTGCCGGGCACGCAACATCGCACAGACGGCCGAAGGGCATGCGGTGGCAGCGCATGGAGACCTCGGGGTTGCCCGGTCGATGAGCGCGAACCTCAACTCTTCCTCCGCTCAGCGTAGGAACGAGTTGGAATCCTCCGCCTCCGGGCGGGGGAGGATGTCAAGAATTGCGCAGCGGACCCCAGCCGGCGGGGCGGAAGCCGCCCTCCCGCAGCCAGGGCGCGTCGGCGACAACCGTGCTCGATCCCGCCTCGATCTCCGTGAAACCCGCGTCCCTGACCACGGGCAGGCCGCTCTCGGCGAGCGCCGCCCATCTGCCTGGATCAGCGGTCCGTACGGCTGTCGCGAGCCCGGCCTCCCGCCACGCCGCACGTGCCTGATCGTCGGTGCCCCACCAGGCGAGCTGGGCCGCGTGACCGGCCTGGGCCATGGTCTTGCCGGCCGACATCTCCAGCCGGGGATTGACCCACAGCACGGCCGCGCCCGGCGCCGGCGGCTCAGGCTCTGCCGAGTCCGACAGATCCGTACCGGACACCTGCAGTCGGGCCAGGTCCCTCGGCCAGTCGTCGAGAGGCACCGGCGGGTGCACCCGGACCTCGGCGGTCCGCACCTCCACCGTGATGCCCGGCAGGTCCAGGACCCGCCGCCACTCTGCCCCGCGTGCCCTGCGGACCACTTTCCTGATGCCGATCCGTTCCCACTGGGCGATCGGCTCGGCCCACTCGTCCTGGTCGAGCAGTGACAGCACGGCTCCGGCCGCCGCCTCCAGCGCGTCCGTGCGCTCGGGAGGGGCGGCACGTTCGATCCGCACCACCAGCGGAAGCACCCATCCACTCACCGGACAAGGATCTCAGCTCTCGACCGGCCGCGGATCCACGCCGGCATCCAGGCCCTCAACCCGCTCCAGATCTACGCCGGCATCCAGGCCCTCAACCCGCTCCAGATCTACGCCGGTTTCACGGCCCTCACTCTCGCACGGCTCCGGATCTACGCCGAGTCAAGGCTCTCAGCTCTGGACCGGCTGGTGATCCGCGCCGACATCAAGGCGGCGAACGCGCAGAGGATCCCGGCCGCGTACCACGCGAGGTCGTAGTTGCCGAGGTGGTCGCGGGTCACCCCGGCCAGGGTGGCGGCGAAGGCGGCGCCGATCTGGTGTGAGGCGAACACCCAGCCGAACACCACCGCGCCGTTCGCACCGTAGATCTTCCGGCACAGGGCCACCGTCGGAGGCACGGTCGCGACCCAGTCGAGCCCGTAGAAGACGATGAAGACGAGCATGCTCGGCTCCGTCGTCGCGGCGAACAGTTGCGGCAGGATCAGCAGGGACGCTCCGCGCAGCGTGTAGTAGGCCGCGAGCAGGACGCGCCCGTCCATCCGGTCGCTCAACCATCCGGAGAAGACGGTCCCCACGATGTCGAAGACGCCCACGACCGCGAGCAGCCCGGCGGCGGTGGTCTCGGGCATGCCGTGGTCGTGCGCGGCCGGGATGAAATGCGTCCCGACGAGGCCGTTGGTGCTCGCTCCGCAGATCGCGAAGCCGCCGGCCAGGAACCAGAAAGACCGGGTCCGCGCCGCGTCGCGCAGCGTGCGCAGCGCACGTGCCGCCGCCCCTCCCGTCGCCGTACGGCTCGCGCGCGGCTCGTCGCCGGGGGC
>JBIOWF010000365.1:0-2771 GCA_044868295.1 Microtetraspora sp.
GCAGCGCGGTCGGAGCCATCGTCACATCACCCGGGCTCGATCGCGGGGACCCTCCCACCACCAACACCCAGGCCACAGGCCACGTCGACGGCCGACTATTTCAGGTCGAAGTAGCTAAGGCTTCCCCGAGTGGAGTGAGGGAAACTCTGGGGTGAAACTCAACTTGAGGGCGGGGTGAGTTGGGGCGCGTTGAAGGATCCTCCGCGCCGCGGTTGCGGAGGTCACGGGCGGGCGGGATGAGGGGTCAGCTGGCGGCGGGGTCGGTGTCGGTGTCGGTGAGGTTGACGGTGTAGCCGAGGCGTTCGAGTTGGTGGACGAGGCGGCTGGCGCGGGTGTTGCGGTCTTGGCGGCGGGCGAACCAGTCGGCGCCGAGTTCGTGGTAGTCGGCGTTGTTGGTGAGCACGTGGTAGGCGATGATCAGGATGGTGTGGCCGACGGCGACGGCGGCGCGGGCTTTGCCTCGCCGGCGGGCGAGCTGCCAGTACTGGGAGGCCAGGTAGCTGTCTTTGCTGTTGGCGGCGGAGGTGGCCGCTTGACGCAATGCGACCCCCAACCAGGTGTTGCCGGGTCGGGTGCGGCCGTTGGTGGACCGGCCTGCCGATTCGTGGTGTCCGGGGCACATCCCGGCCCACGACGCCAGGTGGGCGGCGGTGGGGAACTGGGACATGTCCCCTCCGGTTTCTGCGATGATGACCTGTGCTGTGCGTTGGGCGACCCCGGGGATGGTGGCCAGCCGTTCCAGGTCCGAGCGGAACGGGGCACACAATGCCGAGACCTTGTCGTCGAGGGTTGTGACCGCCACCCCGAGGTCGTCCGCGTGCCGGAGCATGAGGGCGATGAGCTGGGCGTGATGGTCCCCGAAATGGCCGTCGAGGGCCAACGTGAGGTCCGGGATTTTGGGGCGCAGGCGGCCCCTGGCCATCTCGGCCAGTACCGCCGGGTCCCGTTCCCCGGCGATGAGGGCGTCGATCATCTGCCGTCCCGACTTGGTGGTCGATTTGGACGCCACCGAGGTGATCTTGATGCCGGCGTCTTCGAGGATCTTGTCGACCCGTTGGCCCTCCTGGGTGTGCAGTTGCACCAGCCGGGCCCGGTAGCGGGTCAGGTCCCGCAGCTCTCGCAGGGCGGGGGAGGGCACGAAGGAGGCGGGGACCAGTCCATAGGCGGCCAGTCCCGCCAACCATTGGGCGTCCGCCACATCGGTTTTGCGGCCCGGGACCTGCTTGATCAGCCGGGGGTTGGCCAGGATCAACGGGAAGTGGCCCTCCAGTGCCCGCCACACCGGCCGCCAAAACGGGCCGGTGGCTTCCATGGCCACCAACGTCACTTGCTGGTCGGTGAGCCAGGCCCGCAACGCCAACAGGCCGGCGGTGAAGGTCCGGAAGCTGCGGATCTCTTCCCGCCACTGACCGTCCTGCGGGGTGCGGGCACACACCGTCACGCTGCGTTTGTGAACATCTACACCAGCGCAGCGTTCAACCAACAGTTCCATGTCGAGCTCCTTTCTCGACGGCAATGGTGATCGGCCGGCCCAAGGAGTCCCGCTGTTCACACGAATCTGGGGTGCGTGCTCAAAGGCAACATCAACAACAACCGGGAGACTCCCGCGTCTATCTGGGCAGCGGGCTCGCAAACACCAGTGAGTAACGACGTCTTCGGCCGGCACCCGCGAGTTTCACATCACCAACCGCGGCCCCGCCGCAGAAACATCTGGGCAGCCTTCGCCCCCGAAAACGGGCATCCAAGGCTTCACAGTGGGGGACCCACGGAAGTGTCACGAGAGCCCAAAACGAGGGCGTTCGGTCGCCCTGTCATGACGGCCGGCTTACGCAGCGCTGACGCCGAGAAGGTCGGCGCGTCTGAGCGTGGCACCGTCGCGAGGTCGCCCGTTCGGCATGCGGGTGACGCCCGCGGTCATGAGCGTCATCACCTTCGGATCCTCGTAGAGACGGGCCGGCGGGTCGAGCATCGAGAACACCCGAGAGAAGGCGACGGCGACGTGCGGATCCTGACCGAGCGCAGCCATGGCGCCGCTCCCGGCGCCGACACCGAACGAGAAGTCGGCTCCGTCGTCGGCCGCCAGGGAGAGCTGGTCGAGCAGCACCGCTAGGTGGAACCACGGCCGCACCTCGCGCTCGCACACGGCTTCGTAGTCGGCGAGCACGGCGGAGGCGTCGTCGGGGTGAGCGGCCAGGGCGTCGGCGAGGGCGACGGCCTGGAGCATGGCCACCGTGCAGCCGCGGGCGTAGACGGGGTTCGTGACCATGTACGCGTCACCCAGCGCGACGAAGCCCTCCACCAGCGGCCGGCCGTCGCCGTCGACGAACGTACGCAGCCGGTTTATGAGCCCGGCCATCGGATGGACGGGCGTGATGGGTTCGGCGCGGTCGCGATCGATGACCGGGGCGAGCTCCGGCAGCAGCTCGCACGTCGCTTGGAACCGCCCGTCGTCGCCGAGGTGCTGGCGCATCTCGCTGTCGGTCGGGTCCGGGAGCATGGTGATGGAGAACGTGCCGTTGTCGGCCTCGAACGTGCCGTAGGCGAGGCCCGCCCGGCGGCCGAGTGCGTACCCACCCTGGTACGGCACCCGCCCGTTGCGGATGCGGTAGAAGCGGGAGAGGTAGGCGACGCCCGACTCTTCGGTGCGTTCCTCGATGGTGACGCCGAGGGGCGCCAACCAGCCCGGCACGTCGCCCCGGCGCCCAGTGGTGGCTACAACGAGGTCGGCATCGATGGTCGTCCCATCGTCGAGGTGGACGCCACGCACGCGT
>JBIOWF010000366.1:0-24768 GCA_044868295.1 Microtetraspora sp.
GGCCCGCGCCGGCGGCCTGGGCCTCCTCCAGCGCCGTTGCCAGATCCGGTGCCTCGGCGGCCAAGACGTCGATGCCTTCGTGCAGGTAGTCGTAGGCGGTGCTTTTACTGATGGCGTTGTCGGCGGCCGCCGCGCTGGCCGAGCTGGCTATCACCAGGCTGAGCGGCTACGACGCCGTGATCGTACTACAGGCCTACGCCAAACTGGAAGCACACGTGCAGGCCGCCAAAGCGGCCGTCATGGCCGAGGTCGGCCTTTATGAGATATCCCCCTGCGACATGAAGAAAATGGCGGAGCCGGACAAATACTCTGCCGATGAAGTACGCGCGGCACTAGCCCTTACCCACCGCGCCGCCGAACGCGAATACGATTTCTCCTACGATCCGAAAACCCGGCTGCCACAAGTTCGGGCGGCGTTGTCGACCGGGCTGATCGACGAACCACGCGCGATGGTCTTTCGCGACTGGCTGCAGGATGCCCCGCACGAGTTGGCCCGAGCCGTCACCGAACATCTCCTGCCCAAGGCCGGCCGGTGGACCACGAGCCAGCTCAAAGACAAGATCAAGAGGCTACTGGTGGCCGCCGACCCGCAGTGGGCGCGTCGCCGCTACGAGAGAGCCGTCCAGCAACGCCGCGTCGAAGGCGTGGGGCACGCCGATGGCACCGCCACCATCACCGGGCATCAGCTTCCGGTCGACCAGGCTGCGGCCGCCATCGGCCGCGTGGACGCCATCGCCCGCCGGGCCAAGCAGACCGGCCTTTCCGCTCCCATCGACCACATCCGCAGCGACGTGTTCCTCGGCCTGCTCGACGGCAGCCTCAGCGGCCTAGACGATGACACCATCCTCGCCGTCCTGCTGGAAAACGCCGCCAACGCCACCACCACCGGCGAGGAAGACGACTTCGACGACCAACTCACCGACCACCCGGGCCCCGACCCCTACCCCGGTTCGCTCCGCCCGGCCACCTGGAGTGGATCAGCCGGACCGGACACCGCTATGCCGTCCGGCCGCCACCGATCATCGAGCACCTGCCCGAACCGCTCATCCCGAGCACCTCCCGGCCCATACCCGAGGTCGACCTCCCTGTGCCTGGAACCTGGGAATTCGACGCCCCGTGGACGGAAGAACCCCAACCCCAGAGCCGACTACGAACCCAAACTGGGCATCCACCCCAGACCGGGCATCACACCACAGCCGCAACTGAGGCCGAATCCATGGTCGACGCCGGACCGGACGTCCCGCCCTTCTGACACCAGGGCGTGCGCCGCCACGCCCACCTCTTAAACGGGAATCGTCTATGGCATCACCGCGTCTACGCCAGACGCCCTTCGTTGATCAGTTCATTGACCCGGACTGCTTTCGGCACGACTGACAGCCGTGGAGGCACCCGCGTCCATAAGCGCACGTAAGCGCACCAGATTGAGCCCGAAGGGCAGGGCAACGGGTCGGCCAATGCGTTCTCCCGCATCAGGCGCAGCGCCTCCGGGGCGTGGCGACGAAGGACTCCGGCGCCGCGCGCCTACCCGCGCAGGGTCGAGCCTGAGCGGCCCTTGATGACCTGCAGCCGGGCGGGAACGCGGGCGCGGAGTTCGGCGACGTGGCTGACGATGCCGACGGCCCGTCCACCCTCACGCAGGCCGTCGAGGATGTCGAGGACATCTTCGAGGGTGTCCTCGTCGAGCGTGCCGAAGCCCTCGTCCACGAAGAGACTGCCGATCTCGGCGCCACCCGCCTCGGCGGTGACGACGTCGGCGAGGCCGAGCGCCAAGGCCAGTGAGGTGACAAAGCTCTCCCCGCCCGAAAGGGTCGCCGGGTCGCGGTCGACTCCCGTCCAGCCGTCGAGGACGCGCAAACCGAGACCGCCTCCGGACCTTCCCCTGTCTCCGGCGACTTTTCTCATGTCGTGCTGGAGCAGATATCGTCCTCCGGACATGCGATCCAGACGCTCGTTCGCGGCCTCCACGACCTGGCGGAGCCGCTCGCCGAGCACATAGGACGAGAGCCGCATGTTCCACTGGTTGTCTGCCGACGTGCCGCCCGTGAGCTCGGCCAGCCGCCGCGCGAGCCGGTGGCGTTCCGCGGCGGGACCGTGGCGCCTATTCGCGTCATCGAGCTCTTTCGCCAGTCCGATGAGCTGGTCCGACCGGCCCTGCGCCCGATCACGGGCCGAGGTGCGGGCTGCGTGCTCCCGCTCTGCCTGCTCGTGCGCAGACTCGATCGCCACCAGATCCGGGGCCGGTGCGGCCGCCGCCATGGCCAGTTCGGGATCGTCGAGGAGCTCGGTGACGGCGGCCTGCTCCCCCGCGAAACGCCCGAGACGCTCGGCCAATGCCTCCCGCTCCTCATCGGTGCGCACCGCCGCGCTCACGTCTTCGGAGGTCGCGAACCCGGCTTCGGCGGCGGCCGACTCGGCTTCGGCGAATGCGGCGTCCTTCTCCAGCCATGCACCGGTCGCCACGGTCATCGCCTCAGCGGCGTCCGCCAGCAGTGCCGCCTCGTCCGCGAGCCGCTCCAGCCGCGCGGAAACAGACGCGTCCGCGCCGCATGCCGCCTCGAGAATGGCGGCGAGCCTGCTCTCCTGCTCTGCGAGCTGACCACAGAGCGCTCGCGTTTCCGCCGCCTCCAGCGCCGTCCGCCGGGAAAGCGCCTCAGCCTCGGCGATCTCGATGTCGAGCCGCTCCACCTCCGAGGCCAGCACGGGCTCTTCGGCGGCCATCTCCAGAGCCTGGCGAAGCGTCTCTTCCGCCTCGCCGAGCATCCGCGCCACCAGGTCTTCGGACACCTCCTCGACGGCTCCCACCGCCTCGGACGACATCACATCGGACACGCCGGGCGACGAGACACCCGTCAGCACCGAACGGGACCCCTCTTCCACCCCACCAGGCATCCTCGCCGCCAGATCTTCCGACACCTCCTCGACAGCCCCCGCCGCCTCGGACGACATCACATCGGACACGCCGGGTGTGGAGATGGCGGCGAGCGCCGGTTCGGGTGCCTCTTGATGCCGTGGGTGTGGTCGCGAACGCGGATCCTCTTCAGGCCGCGCGTGGGACCGCGCCCGTAGGTCCTCTTCGTGCCGCGCGTGCAGCCTCTGCCGGAGGTTCTCGATCAGCTCCGTGATGGCCGCAGCGGCCTCGTCGTACGCGGCCTGGGCGTCCGTCGCCCTGCGGGTGGCGTCGATCGCCGTGACAAGGAGCGCCGTCTCGTCCGCGAGCCGGTCCCGCCGCGCTCCGACGCTGACGTCCTCGCCCCTCGCCTCGGCGAGCCGAGCGGTCAGCCGCTGATGCTCCGCCACGAGCTCGCTCTCCTGAGCCCGGCGTTCGGCCAAGGAGCGGCCGACCTCCTCGGCGTCGTCGCGCAGGCCGTCGAGCTCCGCCGTGAGACGCTCAACCTCGGCGCTGATCATCGGTTCCGCGGCGACCGCCTCATGGACTTCGGTGAGCTCCGCCTCTACTGCGGCGAGAAGGCTTTCCGCCTCGCCCTGTGAGAGCCCGTCCGCCCGAAAAGCCACCTCGTCGAGCCGGGACGACAGCCTGACGACATGGTTCTCCGCCTCTTCGCGACCCTGCCGGGCGGACTCGAACGCGTCCTGCGCCGCCTCCTCGTCCTGCGCGGTCGGTGCCGAATCGGCGGGGGCGGCCGGGTCGGGATGCTCCATGGAGCCGCACACGCGGCACGGCTCGCCGGGGATCAGCTCCCTGCCGAGCTCGGCGGCCATGCCGTCGATGCGGGCCCGCCGCAGGTCCTGGAGCCGGTCGCGTAGCTCCTGCGCCTCGTCGACGGCAGCCTGCCTGATCTGCTCGGCGGCGCCTAGCTCCGAGGTGAGCGCGTCCCTGAGCACCACCGCGTCCAGCCGCTCACGGGCGTTGTGGCAGGCCGCTTCCAGCCCCGCGATGCGCGCGATGCCGGCGCGCACTTGCGTGAGCCGCTCGCCGGCCTCCAGCAGCGTGGCAGGAAGGTCGGCCTGACCGGCGAGCACCGCTGCTTCCCGGTCGGCGAGACCGGTGAGCTCGGCACGCGCCACGGCCAGCTGATCACGAACCTCGTTCAGCCGGATTTCTTCGCTCGCCAGCAGCTGCAGCCGCGCCAGCTCGTCCCGCCCGGCTCGCTCCAGCTCGGCGAGCACGCTTGCTGTGGGGTGCTTCGCGAACACGCTCGCGGTGGTCTGCTCGGCCGGCACCGGTTCCGGCAAACGCAACGCCGCCAGCGCGCTGGTCCTGGCCCTGACGGCGGTGGCCAGGTCGGCTGCGCGGGCGTCGCGATGGCGGACCGCGACGAGGTCTCGTCGCGCGGTGTCCCGCCCGGCCCGCAGCCCGGAGATCTGGGCGGCGGCCACCCTGACGGCAGCCAGGCGCTGTACAAGCTGCTTACGCTCTATGGGCAGCACGGCTAGGCGCTCGGCGATGCGGCCCTCCTCGCCGGCCAGGTCGGTCATCCTGCGTTCGGCCGCGCACAGGCCCGAACGCACGGCGGCCAGCCGGGGCTCCTCCGGGAGGAGCTGCTCCAGGCGGGCGATCTCGTCGCGGCGGTCCCGCTCCAGGGCCGACAGCCAATCGGCGTCTGGGCGCGTCTGCGACCCGCCCATCAAAGGCAGCACGCGATCCACAGCACCACGGCCATCCAGCTCCGAGGCCGACACCCACGCGGCATCCGCAGGCTCCTGGAGCCTGGCGATCAAGGGCAGCGCGCGGTCCACCGCGTCCGCCGCCAGTCGGCGCGCCTTGGCCGCCGCCTCGGCGCGCTGCCGGGCCCGACGGATCAAGGGAAGCACCCGGTCGGCCCGGGCCGCCTCGTCGAGGATTGACTCCAGGTCGGACCGCTCCTCGGCCGCCCTTTCGAGCTCGTCGCGGCGGGCCAGCGCCCCGGCATGCCTGCGCTGCCGGTCGGCCAGGGTCCGGCCCTCCTCCAGACGGGCTCGGGCGGAAGCGAGCGTGGCCAGGCTTGCCGTACTGGCCTCGGCTGCTCGCGCCAAGGCGCCTTGTGCGGCGCCGAGCAGCGCGCCGGACCAGCTCGCGGGATCGGCCTCGGCCTCCACATCGGCGTCGACCTCGGCCAGCAGCTCGTCACCGGCCGCGCCCCGCATGCGGTTGACGACGGAATCGACCACCTGGCGGAGCTCCTCCTGCTCGCGTCCCGTACGGGTGCGGTGGTCGGCGAGCCACTTCTCGACGTCAGTGAAGATCTTCACCGAGAAGAGCCTCTCCAGGAGCCTGCGGCGGTCGTCGCCGTCGGCGCGCAGGAAGCGCGCGAAGTCGCCTTGGGGCAGCATGGCCACCTGCCAGAACTGGTCGGCGTTCATCCCGAGCAGCTCGCCGATCATGTGGCCGGCCTCGTCGGCGCGGGTGCTGCGGGCGGTCCACTCTCCGGTGAGCTCCTCCAGCAGCACCTTGGCCTTCTCCTCCACGGTTCCGGTGCCGCGCTGCTTGGGCCGTCGCCACGCGGGCGACCTCGTGACGCGGAACCGGCGTTCCCGGATCGTCGCCTCAAGGACGACGGACGGGCCTCGCCCGGCCGGCGCGTGGTCGCAACGCAGGCTGCGGGCGTTGTCACGCTGGCCCGGCACCCGGCCGTAGAGCGCGTAGCAGACCGCATCGAGCACGGTGGTCTTTCCCGCGCCGGTGGGCCCGTGGATGAGGAACAGGCCGGCTTCACCGAGCGCGTCGAAGTCGACCTCCTCCTCGCCCGGGAAGGACCCGAAGGCGGTCAACACCAGCCGGTGCAGCCTCACGACGCCTCCTTCGCCGCACCCCAGGGAAACGCTCCGCGAGCGCCGCGTTTCCGGGGCGACCCCGGCAGCACGCTCATTCGGAGCCCAAAAGCCAGGCTCGGTCGCCCCGGCACCGCGCTCATCCAGAACCACGGATCCGGGCCCGGTCGGGACTCCACGGCCGGGCTCGGCCGGAACACGGTGTGTCCAGCGGCTCGCTCGCCACGCTCGCTCAACAGCTCTCCTTGATCCTGCAGGCTTCGACGGCCTCCCCGAACAGCCGTCTCTCGTCGTCGTCCGCCGCCTCGCCACGCACTTCGCGGACGAAGTCGAGCGCGACGTCGAGCTCCGCCCGGCCGGCGATGCGGGGCGCGCGCGTGTGCCCGGCCGGACCGCCCTCCGGATCGAAGGCGAGCGCCAGCGTATGCGGGAAACGGCGGCGGAGCCGCTCCATCGCGTCTTTCGGCCGGATCGGGTCGGTGAGAGTGACCTGGAGCCAGTGCTCCTCACGGTCCCGGAAACGCTCCGCGGCGAGCAGCTCGTCGATGCGGCCGCGCAGCGTGCCCACCGGGCGTGGCACCGGCGCGGGCACGAACTCCGCCTCACGGGCGTCGAGGTCGACCAGCCACGAGCCCTTCACCTGCCGGGCCTCGGAGAAGGAGTAGGCGAGCGGCGAACCGGAATAGCGAACCGTCTCGCTCATCGTCTGCCGCCCGTGCAGGTGGCCGAGCGCCACGTAGTCGACGCCGTCGAAGGCGCGCAGCGGCACATGGGAGACGCCGCCGACCGTGATGTCCCGCTCGCTGTCGCTGGCCTCCCCGCCGGTGACGAAGGCATGGGCGAGCACGACCTTGCGCGCGGCCCGGTCGGATCTGATCCGGTCCATCGCGTGTGAGACGGCCGCGGTGTGGCTGCGCTCGGCGAGCTCCCACGGACCCTTGACCAGCTCAGGCTCCAGGTAGGGAATGCCGTAGAACGCGGTGTCTCCGATCGTCACCGGATCCCAGGCGCGCGAGGGGTCGGTGCGCAGGTGCACGCGCTCCATCAAGTCCGCGCCGAAGCCGAGCCGGACGGCCGAGTCGTGGTTGCCGCTGATCAGTACGGTGTGAACGCCCTGCGCGCGCAGCCGGCGCAACGCCTCGTCGCACAGGGCGACGGCGTCGACCGGCGGGAGCGCGCGGTCGTAGACGTCTCCGGCGACGACCACCACGTCCACGCGCTCGTCTCGGGCCGTCCCGACGAGATGGTCGACGAATGCCGCCTGGGCGTTCAGCAGGCTCTCCCGGTGGAACGATCGGCCGAGGTGCCAGTCGGAGGTGTGCAACACACGCATGTCGCAGGAAGCTAACAGGTCTCACTGACAAATTTCGTCGCAACGGCATCTCCGGCTACGTCGACCGCCTGAGCCTCAAGTAATGACTTAACCTGGTGATCAGGGGGAACGTAAGGAGCGAGGCACGTCTTGGAATGACGATCGTCCGTCGGGGAGCGGCCTATGAGTGTCGGCCGAGGCACGCTGAGCGCTGTCGCAGCTGCACTGGTGGTGACGCTGGGGACCGTTGGGTATGTGCTGTCCCCGCCCGTCTTCGATCCGGCTCCGCTTTCCGACGCGCAGGAGTTCCACTCCCTGCCGGCCCAACCTCCCGACGAGTTCAGGCCGGTCGCGGCCGTGTCGTCCATCGTTACCGAGAGCGTCACCGTCCCGGCCGAGGGTGAGACGCTGGCCGGCACGGTGCGGGCTCCCGCGGCGCCGGGCAGGCATCCGGCGATGGTCTTCGTCCAGGGTTCCGGCTCGGGCACCCGCGACGAGTTCGCCGCCCAGGCCGAGTGGCTGGCCAGGGCAGGGATCGTGACCCTCGCGTACGACAAGCGCACGGTCGGCTACTCCTTCCGGTCCCGCGACTTCTCGCTGCTCGCCGACGACGCCCTGCAGATGATCGACGTGCTGCGGAGGCGGCCCGACGTGGATCCCGCCAGAACCGGGCTCTGGGGGGTCAGCGAGGGCGGCTGGGTGGTCCCCATAGCGGCGGCGCGCAGCGCGGACGTCGACTTCGCCGTGCTGGTCTCGTCACCGAACGTCTCCCCCATGCGGCAGGTCGCGTGGGCGCTGAACGAGCAGCTGCTGCGCCTGCACGCCCCGACCGGCGTGCGGGACCTGCTGACCCGCGCGATGGGCGGCGTGGGCTTCGACTTCCTGCGCTACGACGGCGCCCCGTCGCTGAAGGAGGTCAAGCAGCCCGTCCTGGCTCTGTACGGGACGACGGACCCGTCCATCCCGTTCGTGGAGAGCACCCGGGCGCTGGTCTCCGCCCTCAAGGAGGCGGACAACCCCGACTACACGATCCGGTTCCTCGCGCGGGCCGACCACGCGATGCGGGTCAACGGCGGGAACTTCGTCCCCGACTACCTGCCGACCCTGGCCAACTGGGTCGAGGGTCTTCCCGGTACGGCCAGGCCGGTCACGCGGATCGCGGGCGCCACGCCCGTGCAGCGGTACCAGGCCAGCGACGTGCCGGCCGCGCCCTGGTACGGCGGCAGCACCATCCTGTGGCTCACGATCTTCCTGGCCGCCGTGGGGTACGTCGCCGCGCCCGTCACCGAGCTGGTCATCCGGCTCCGCGGCCACGACCTGCGGTTGCAGGCCAACGAGCATATGTGGCCGGCGATCCGGCTCCGGCTCCGCCGGATGGCGTGGACGGGGCTGGGGCTGCTGGCCTCGGTCATGGCGTTCATCACCCTGATCGTGCTCTTCTCGGTCAACCAGGCCGGCGCGTGGCCTGCCGTACAGGCCGGATGGCTGGTCGTGCGGCTGCTCGCGGTGCTGATGCTCGCGCAGGAGGTCGCCACGGCGGCGGCGGTGCTCGGCGGCCTGCGGGACGGCTGGCAGCCGAGCCGCTGGCAGAAGGCCATCCTCGCGGGCGTCCTCGGCGGTACGGCCCTCCTGCTGATCACGGCCGCCTACTACGGGCTGTTCGCGTTCCCTTGGTAGTTCACCCCGTAGTCAGTCCGGTAGCTCCCCTGATGTTTCCCTGGTAGACGTAGGTCATCCAGCGGTCGATCTCGGCGAGCACCCGGCCCCGCACGGGTTCGGGCGAGAGCACGAGGTCGTGCATGCCTCCGGGGACGCGCAGGCACGTCACCCGCGGCCCGATCCGGGTGGACCAGCGGGCGATGTGCTCGGCGTCGAGGACGACGTCGGCGCTGTGCGCCTGCGGGATGAAGTCGCGCACCTTCAGCGTCTGCTCGGCGCACAGCACCAGCACCGGAACGTCGACGCCGAGTCCGGCGTGCAGCCGCCGGTGTGCCCTGCGGATCGCGGCCAGCCACACCGCGTGCACGGGAAAGCCCTCGACCGGCTTCCACGCGAGGTCGTAGTCCCACTCCCCCTCGTGGTCGCGGTGCAGGCTGGCGCCGTACGCGGTGGCGATGCCCAGAGGCAGCACGGCCGTCGCCGGCAGCCTGGCCAGGACCCCCTTCAAAGCATCGGCGGCACCCCTGAGCAGGGCGGGAACATTGAGGTCGAGGAACGGGCTGTTGAGGACGAGGGCGTCGACCAGCCCGCGCCCGCGCACCCGGTCGGCCCAGAGCGCGGCGACCAGCCCGCCGGTCGAGTGGGCGTTGACGGTCAGTTCGTCGTTGTCCTCGCGGATGATGCGGACGGCTTCGTCGATCTCGGGAAAGTATTCCGTGACGCTCCTGACGAGGCCCTTCGTCTGGTGGGGCAGCAGCGACCGGCCGTACTTGCGCAGGTCCAGCGCGTAGAAGCCGATCCCCTGGGCGACGAAGTGATCGGCCAGATGAGTCTGGAAGAAGTAGTCGGTGAAGCCGTGGATGTAGAGGACGGCCCGCCGCGATCCGGGGGCGGGCCGCCGTACGAGTGTGGCGACGACTTCGCCTTCCGCGTCATGGCCCATGGGGAGGGTGATGGCCTCGTATTCGGGGCCGAGGATGTCGTGCACGGCCGTCACGGTACTTCCCTGGAGTTAACGGGACGGAACTGGACGAAGTCGGGTGCGCACTGGACCACGCCTGCCGGGAAGCCCTGAACGACATTCACGGCCTCGTCGGCATCGGCCAGGTCAAATGCCCGTATTAACTCGCCTCGCATCGAACGCGCGAGGGCGTTCCGGCAATGTGGGCGATTCAATGAGACGGTGGCCCAGCCGTATTCGATCTCGGTGAAAGCCATGCACCGAACCATATTCCAGTTCGGGCCGGACATGTTGTTGGGGTGTTCTGGTGACGAGGTCTGAGAGAGGCGCGGCCGGCCTGATCGGCTGGACGGCGCTGTCCATCGTGCTCCCGGGAGCCGCACATCTGCGGGCCGGCTGGAAACGCACAGGATTCGCGCTGGTCGGGGCTTATCTGGTGATCCTCTCCGGTTCCGGGGTCATCGCACTGACCGCCGACGCCGCCTTGGCCGGGCGGGCGCTCAACTGGCTCGACCAGATCATCGTGATCGCGCTGATGGCCGCGGTGGCCTGGTTCGCCCTGGTCGTCCACTCGTTCGTGGTCCTGCGGCCGGGCACGCCGTCCCGGACCGGGCAGATCGTCGGCGGTGTGGCCGCCGGCATCCTGTCGATCACGGTCGTGCTGCCGTTCACGCTGGCCGCCGAGTACGTGGCCGTCTCCAAGCGCACCATCGACAGGGTCTTCAAAGCGCCGGCCGTGCCGGTGCGGCGGGACGACCCGTGGGCCGGCCGGGACCGCGTCAACGTGCTGCTGCTGGGCGGCGACTGGGGCAGCGACCGGGTCGGCATGCGTACCGACAGCATCAACGTGGCCAGCGTGGACGTCCGCACCGGAAACACCGTGCTGCTGTGCCTGCCGCGAAACCTGGAGCACGTCCGCTTCCCTCCGGGCAGCCCCATGGAGCAGCGCTTCCCCTACGGGTTCCAGCTGCCCGAGTACAAGCCGGGCTGGCGCGAGGACCTGCTGTTCTCCGTCTGGCAGTACGCCGACGAGCACCCCGAGCTCTTCGGCGGCCGCAAGCACATGGGGGCCGAGGCGCTGAAGGAGGCCATCGGATACACGCTCGGCCTCAAGATCGACTGGTACACGCTCGTCAACATCTGGGGCTTCGCCAAGATCATTGATGCTCTGGGCGGGCTCGTGCTCACCGTCGATCATGACATCGTGTTCGGGAAGTACGACGAGGGCGTCGTCCGGGCGGGCACCCGCAGGCTCAACGGAGCCGACGCGCTCTGGTTCGCCCGCTCCCGCACCTTCAGCGATGACTTCGGCCGGATGCGCCGCCAGCGGTGCGTCTTCAGCGCGCTGCTCGACCAGGCGGACCCGGCGACCGTTCTGACCCGCTTCAACGAGGTCGCCGCGGCCACCCGGCGGATAGTCCGCACCGACATACCGCGGCCGATGCTGGAGCATCTGGTCCCCCTGGCACTGAAGGTCAAGCACGCGGCCGTGACCAGCGTCCAGTTCATGCCGCCGCTGATCAGCACAAGCCAGCCGGACTGGGCCGAGATCCGCCGGCTGGCCGCCAAGGCGATCCGCGACTCCGTCGCACCCGTCAAGCGCAAGCCGCGCAAACACGCCATCGCGCCCGCAGCGAGCGCGCTCAACGAGGGCTGCGGCGCCGTCTGATCGAAACACTTGGGGCGCGGGCCTCGCTCAGCCGCCCCACAAAATCGCCGAGTATCCGCTTCGGGCGCCAGCCCAGCGCGCTCAAGGCCCGCCTCGACCCGCTTTGATGCTCGTCACCGCGCCGTCGCCACCAGATACGGCCAACTCGCCGTCCGCTACGAAGCCATCCTCCACATCACCGTCATCAACGACGGGCTCCTGACCTCACTTTGAGACAGGCGCTAGGCGCGGAAGGATTCCTTGGCGAGGCGGCGGAGCCGTTCCTCGTCGACGGTGTGGCCGAGGCCCGGCTGGGTGAGCGGCACGGCGACGACCCCGCCCGAGGCGCCGACCGGAGGGATGACGATCTGGGCGCTGCGCGGCGGCTCGGCCACGTCGCTGGGCAGCGTGCAGCCCGGCAGGCTCGCCACAGCCACCGTGGCGGCCCGGGCCAGCCCCACGCCCAGGCCTCCGGCGCACGTGATGCCCCATCCGGCTTCGACGGCAAGGTCGTGCGCGAGCCGTACGGAGCCGAGAGAACCGAACCCTGAAGGGCGCAGCAGCAGCGACCGGCCCGCGTGCGCGGCGACGGCCTCCTCCAGCTCGGCCACGGAACGAACCTCGACCGCGACCGCGGCGGAAACCCGGTCCTGGAGCTCGGCGCTCGTCAGGAGGTCCCTGAACGGACGCTCGATCGCGACCAGGCCATATGAGTCCAGAGCCTCCAGCTGCGAGATCTCGGTGTAGGCGCCGTGCCCGTCCACGGCGATCGCCAGCCCCGGATAGGCCGCCCGTACGGCCCGCAGCGGCTCGACGTCCCACCCCGGATGGACGTCGATCGTCACGTGGGCGTATCCGGCGCAGACATGCCGGTTCACCCGGGCGACCATGCTCTCCAGGGACCGCTCCGCGGCCAGCCGCACGGTCGCGATCAGAGAGGTGCGGGTGCCGCCCAGGGCGTGTGCCAGCGGCACGCCGTTCATCCGGGTCCACAGGTCCCAGCAGGCCATGTCGGCGGCCGTGCCGCCGGGGATGTCGCCGAGCTCCGACGGGTGCTCCCAGTCGACTCCGATCAGCGCGGCGGCCAGCGACTCCTCCAGCGCGGACCACACCTTCTCAGGCGCCTGCACGACCTCGCCCCAGCCGACCATCCCGCCGTAGTCGGTGAGCCGGACCAGGATGCTCTCGGGGCGCCTGCCGTACGGCAGGGTCAGCCTGAAGACCTCGAGCTCCCGGACGCGCGGCAATGAATCCCCCTCGGTTAGACCTCCATGGTGCCCGTTGCGGGGGCGTGCTCAAAACGCCCGGCGACGAGAGTCCCGGCGGCGGCCATGAGCACGATCAGAGCGAAGCACGCCACGTACACCGCCGCCGTCCCGTGGAACGCGGTGAACAGCGCGCCGGTGACGGCGACCGCGACGATCGAGAAGACCGACTCGCCGATGGTCAGCGAGGCGCTGTTCTCGCCCTGCTCGCCCGGCGCGGACAGCTCCAGCATCAGCACCGACAGGGTCGGATAGACCATGCCGACGCCGAGCCCGGCGACGACCCAGCCGGCGAACGCGACCCACACCGGCACCTGGTGGAAAACGGTCAGCCCGGTGAGCGTGATCCCGGCCGCGATCAGCGTCGTGCCGGCGCGCAGGAACAGCACCCGGCCGTACGGCCACCGCCCCTGGATCCACGAGCCGAGCGACCAGGCCAGCGCGCCGCCGGTCAGCGCGAGGCCCGCCTGCGTCGTGGTGAGGCCGCGCTCCTGCGTGAGCGTCAGCGGCACGAAGACCTCGGCGGCGAAGAACGAACCGGCGGCGAGACCGCGCAGCGCGACGACGCCGGGCAGGCCGCGGGCGGCCCGCAGCGTTCCCGGAGGAAGCAGCCTGGGCAGCGACACGGCCAGCACGGCCAGGCCGGCGAACACGAGTGCGAGGCCGGTCCCGCGCAGGCCGCTGCCGTACTGCAGCAGGGCCGCGCCGACGGCCGCCAGCGTGCCCCAGGCCAGGCGCGTCAGGAAGGCGCGGTCCGCGTCACCGCTCCGGTCGTCCGGCGCGACAGACGGCCCGGCCGGCCCGCCGCCGCCGGGCCGATCACCGGGCCCATCACCAGGAATCGGTGTTGATCCGGCCATTTCGCCGCCCGGCCGATCGCCGGGAATCGGCGTCGATCCGGCCGATCCGCCGCCCGGCCGATCACCGGGCACGGGCGTCGATCCGGCCGATCCGCGGCGCAGCACGAGCGCGGCGGGCGCGGCGAGTATCGGCACGCCGAGGAAGACCCACCGCCAGCCCAGGTGCTCGGTGACGAATCCGGTGATGGCCGGGCCGACGACGGAGGGCAGCACCCACGCGGCGGCGAGCAGGGAGAAGACCCGTGGATGCATCTCGGCGGGATACACGCGGGCGACCACGACATAGATGGCGACGCCGAAGAGCCCGCCGCCGAGACCCTGCAGGAACCTGCCGGCGAGGAACACGTCCATCGTGGGCGCCGCGCCGGCGACCACCAGGCCCGCCATGAAGCCGGCCAGCCCGGTCCACAAGGGGGCGCCGGGGCCCCGCACGTCGCTCCAGCGCCCGCCCACCACAGTCGCGATCACACTCGCCGCCAGGCCGCCGCTGAAGGCGAGGCCGTAAAGGTGGTATCCGTCGAGCTCACGGCCCACGACGGGCATCGCCGTCGCCACCGCGAGGTATTCGAACGCGGTCAGCATGATGAGTGCGACCATGCCGATGCTGAGAGCGCGGTAACGCCGGGCGAATACAGGCGGTGCGGTCACTACTGAAGTCACCTGATGGACATTACGGATCGGGAGTATCGGCCACCATCGGCCCTTGGACCTAGGTCTGGCCACTCCCCAGGCCTGTCACTCTCTAGGCCTGGCACGGTCTGGCACTCCCTAGGCCTGGCACGGTCTGGCACTCCCTAGGGCCGGGCGACCCGCTCCGCCCAGGCCGCGATGTCCCGGCGCTCGATGGCGGCGGCCATCAGATCGGGGAACGCATCGGGAGTGCAGGCGAACGCGGGCACCCCCAGGGCGGCGAGCGCCGCGGCGTTGTCATGGTCGTACGAAGGCGTGCCCTCGTCGGACAGGGCCGGCAGCACGATCACCTGGACTCCGGCAGCGGTCATGGCCGCCACCCGCCGCAGCATCTCCTCCCGGACGCCGCCCTCGTAGAGGTCGCTGATCAGGATGAAGATGGAGTCGCCGGGCCTGGTGATGAGGCCCTGCGAGTACGCGATGGCCCGGTTGATGTCGGTGCCGCCGCCGAGCTGGGTCCCGAAGAGCAACTCCACGGGATCATGGAGCTGATCGGTCAGGTCGACAACTGCGGTGTCGAACACGACGATGCTCGTCTTGAGGGAGCGCATCGACGCCAGCACCGCGCCGAACACGCTCGAGTAGACGACCGACGCCGCCATCGAACCGCTCTGGTCGACGCAGAGGACCACCTCTCGTTGCACCGCCCGCTGCCGGCGTGCGTAGCCGACCAGCCGGGACGGGACCACCGTGCGCCGGTCCGGCAGGTAGTTGGCGAGGTTGGCGCGGATCGTCCGGTCCCAGTCGATGTCCGCCGCCCGGCGCGGCCGGTGGGTACGCGCCGACCGGTCCAGCGCGCCGGTGACCGCCGCCCGGGTCCGCTGCGCGAGCCTCTTCTCCAGCTCGGAGACCACCTTCCGGACGACCGCCCGCGCGGACTCGCGGGCCTTCTCGGGCATCACCCGGTTGAGTGAGAGCAGTGTCCCGACCAGGTGGACGTCCGGCTCGACCGCGTCCAGCATCTCCGGTTCCAGCAGCAGCCTGGTCAGGTCGAGCCGCTCGATCGCGTCCTTCTGCATGACCTGGACCACCGTCGACGGGAAGTAGGCGCGGATGTCCCCCAGCCACCGGGCGACCCTGGGCGCGGACGCGCCGAGACCCGCGGACCGCCGGCCGCCGCCGGGTCCCTGGTCGTAGAGGGCGGCCAGCGCGGCGTCCATCTGCGCGTCACCGGCGCTCAGCCCGGCGCCCTGCCCCGCTCCCAGGCCGCCACCCGGCGCCGAGTCCGCCTCACCGCCCAGCACCAGCCGCCACCGGCGCATCCGCTCGTCCATCAGTTCTCCCGAAGGTGCTTCCCGGTTTACCCGGCGGGGGAACCGCATCCCCGATTCGGTTTCAATGTCTGACACGGGCAGGGCTTGTCCGTCGCCTACCTCAGCCGAGGGAAGCGAGAAGCCGCTCTCTTCAGGGAGTGGAGGAGTCACCACGCTCTCCCCAGGATCGTTTGCACGGTTCGTACCGCTGGCGCGGCCCGATCGTCGTCGTAGACAGCCCCATCGCCGGGGTCGTGGTCCCTACCGGACCTGACCCGGGCGGCGATGGAACGGCGCTCGGGCGCGTCGAAGGCGCCGAACGTCCGCCTCAGCAGCGGCAGCACATCGACGAAGGTCTCGCCGGGCAGCCCGGTGAGCCACTCGTCGACCATGGCCAGCAACCGGGCGTCGTGCACGAGCAGCAACCCGCCTCCCGGCAGGAACCCCTCGATCCAGGCCGCGGACCGCGCCGCCGGGTTGCCCGCCGACATCGACCGTGCCATCCGGACCGGCACGTCTTCGACGACCCGCGCGTCGAAGAGGATCCGGACGAGCCGCCCCTCGATCACGCCGGGCACGTCGGGCCGGTCGGCGACGCCGGTCAGCGCCTTGAGCCAGCGCGCCCGATCAGGTGAAAGGGCCACCGCCGAGTGGACGGCGTCGATCTGCGCCACGACCTCCCTGGCCGAGTCGTCGTCCAGGCCCGTCACGGCGGGTGAGAGCCCGGCGCAGACCCGCACCAGCAGTGCGTGCGCGATCGACTCCAGGCCCTCGGCGGGCGTGCCTCGCACGTCACCGTACCGCCGGGCGCGCACCAGAGCGGGGAGGGCGGCCATCAGATGCCTGATGTCCCCATCGAGCGCGGCCCGGTCGTCGATCGCCTTGAGCACGTGCGGCAGCGCGTCCGGGAGGTGAGCCAGCAGGCACCGCTCGGCCAGCGAGGTCAGTTCCGCGAGCGGCGTCGCGGCACGCCCGGCGAGTTCGAGGACGCGGGCGGTCGCGGCGGCCGGGACGGTGGTGCCCCATCCGGCCGCCTCGATCAGGCCGATGTCGAACTCGGGCCGCCATTCAAGGGTCCAGGACTCCTTGAAGGTGCCCTTTCCCCGGGCCTCCCGCGGGGTTCCCCAGGCCACACCGATCATGTGGAGGCGGTGCAGCAGCCTGCTGCGCTCGAGGTCGACGGGCTTGCGCAGATCCAGATCGTGATCACGGCCGAGCGCCTCGGGCTTGAGCTTCAGCCGCCGCTGCTCGTCGCGCAGGTGCCGTTGAAGGGGCACCATCGGCGTCGAGTCGGGCACCCGGCCGAGTGACTCCCCCACGACCAGCCGCCGCTGGATGAATTCGACCGGCAGGTCGTCGCCTTCGCACAGCACCGCCCGGGTCGCCTCGGTCACCTCCGACAGGCCGGGCAGGGGCCGGCCGCGCAGCCCGGCGAGGCTGTCCGCCAGCCGTACCGCCTCGATGACGTGCGCGGACGAGACGGGCAGATCCTCCTCTCGGAGCACCCCGGCGGCCTTCGTCAGCCACCGCTCGATCGGCCGGTCTCCGGACTCGAACAGATGGCGGTACCAGCCGGGCGAGGTGACGCCCGCGCCGTAGCCGCTCCACGCGGCCAGCCGTCCGTGCGTCCACGGCACCCAGGTCATGTCCACCTTGACCTTGGGCATGCCCCTGAGCAGCCGGTCATCGGCCACCGCCGGCCCCGGCTCGGTCAGCGCGGGGACATGCCAGGCGCCGCAGACGACGGCCACGTTGGTGAACCCGTCCTTCAGCGCCTTCCGCAGAGTCCGGCGCATGTACGCCTCGCGGCGCGCCTCCTGGCCCTCGGGGGTGTGGCCGTCGCGGACGGCCGCCATCGCCTCGGCGATGATCTGGAACGGCGTGTCTCCCCGATGCTCGACGGCGTCCTCCCACCACCGCTCGGGATCCTCGTAGCCCGCCGCCTCCGCGAGAGTCGCGATCGGATCGACGTGTACGGCATGCGCCGTACCACCTGAATCCTCGGGATCACCGGAATCGGCGGGATCGGCGAGGCTGTGCGCCGCGGGCAGGTCGCAGAACCGCACCTCCGCCCCGGAGTCCACCGCGTAGCGGATGGCCTGCCACTCGGGCGAGAACACCGCGAACGGCCAGAACGCCGCCTTCGACGAGTCGCCCGGCACGTGGGCGAGGAGCGCGACCGGTGGTTCCATGTCAGGGTCGGCGGCCAGTCGGATCAGGCCGTCCGCCTCAGGCGGTCCTTCGATGAGCACGATGTCCGGCTTCAATCGCTCCAGCTCCGCACGTACGGCTCTCGCGGACCCCGGCCCATGGTGGCGGACCCCCAGAATCGTCGTCGTCATCCGCCCGTCACCAGGTGGCACCTGGCCGAGGCGACGCTCGTCACCCGGCATCGCGGCAGGCCCGGTAGAAGTCACGCCAGTCCTCGCGCTCGCGGACGACGGTCTCCAGGTACTCCTGCCAGACCACGCGGTCGGAGACGGGGTCCTGGATGACGGCGCCGACGATGCCGGCGGCCACGTCCGACGGCCGGAGAACGCCGTCGCCGAAATGCGCGGCCAAGGCGATGCCGCTGGTCAGCACCGAGATCGCCTCGGCGGTGCTCAGCGTGCCGCTGGGCGACTTCACCTTGGTCCGGCCGTCCGACGTCACGCCTGAGCGCAGCTCGCGGAAGACCGTGACAACGCGGCGGATCTCCTCCAGGCCGGTCGGCGTGTCGGGCAGCTCCAGCGATCGGCCCAGCTGGCCGACCCGGCGGGAGACGATCTCGATTTCCTCCTCCGGACTCGCCGGAACGGGCAGCACGACGGTGTTGAACCGCCTGCGCAGCGCGCTCGACAGCTCGTTGACGCCACGGTCCCGATCATTGGCGGTCGCGATCACGTTGAAGCCCTTGGCCGCCTGGACCTCCTCGTTCAGCTCGGGGATCGGCAGCGTCTTCTCCGACAGCACCGTGATCAGGGCGTCCTGCACGTCGGAGGGCATCCGGGTCAGCTCCTCCACGCGCGCCAGCCGCCCCTCGGCCATCGCCCGCATGACGGGACTCGGCGTGAGCGCGGCCCGCGACGGGCCCTCGGCGAGCAGCCGGGCGTAGTTCCAGCCGTATCTGATCGCCTCCTCCGCGGTGCCGGCGGTGCCCTGGACGAGCAGCGTCGAGTCGCCGCTGATCGCCGCCGCGATGTGCTCCGACAGCCACGTCTTGGCGGTGCCGGGCACGCCGAGCAGCAACAACGCCCGATCGGTGGCCAGCGTGGCGACCGCCACCTCGACGATCCGCCGCGGGCCGATGTATTTGGGGGTGATCTGGCCGTCGTCTCCCAGCAGGTAGGTCGTGACGGCCCACGGCGAGAGCCGCCAGCCGGGCGGGCGCGGCCGATCGTCGCTCTTGGCCAGCAGCGCCAGCTCCTCCGCGTACTGGTCTTCCGCGTGGGGTCGCAGAACCGTCGTCACAAGTGCTCCCATTCAGATTTGTCGATCGTGTGCGGCGGCGACCGCTACCCGAAATCGCCGATCATGTCGAAGCGGAACCGCAGGACGGCCGCCACCTCCTGGACCTCGGCGACGTCCGACAGCCGCCGCACGTGCTCGTGCGTGGCCGGATCCAGCCGCTCCCCGGCGATCCTGGCGAACTCCCCCGAGTTCCACGGCTGCGTGGTGGACGTCTCCACGATCCGTTCGAGTACGGCTTTCGCCAGCGAAACGCCCCACGGCCCGGGCACCCCGCCGAGCATCATCATCATCTGACCGGCGGTCTCGTTGCCCCGCACGAACTCCGCGGCCCTGCGGCACCGCTCCGCGGGCGGCAGGACGACGAGCAGATCGGTCAGGGGTTCCACCTCGAACAGGCCCCGCGCCCACCCGACGTCCCGCTGCAGGATCGCGGCCCTGGTCCAGCCCATGCGGACCTCCCTGTCCCACTCACCGGCCTTCTTGCCGACGATCCGCTCCACGGGAAGGTCGAGGTGGAGAGGCCACAGCGAGAGCGGCGTGTGCGCGACGACCTGCTGCAACCACCAGCTCCGCGGTCCGGTCCCCGCCGGCGGGCGGGAGCGGACGCCGTCGCGCTCCATCGCCGAGTCGCACGCCTTGGGCGGCTCGGCGCGCAGCCCGGCGCCGTCTCGCACGAGGAACCGCCGGGCGCGGTCGGCCATCCGCTGTCCCAGCCGGGACTCCGGCAGCCGGGTGAGCAGGTCGGCGGCGGCCTGCCGTACCTCGCGGCGGCGGTCGTCGAGCGCGCTCTCGAGGAACGGCTCGTCGTCCATGCTCAGGCCGTCCCCGAGGACCTCCACGAACGCGGCCCGATCCTCGGGCGTCTCCCTGTCCCAGGTGTCGTCGAGCAGGCTGCGCGCCTGCCCTGGGTCCGCCGCGCGCAGCGCCGTGAGGAACGCCCGGCGATCTCCGCTCGTGCCGAACTCCCAGGCCTCCTCCGTGGGTCCGCTCACCTCCGCGAGGAGATACGACCACTGGGGATTGAGCTCGGCCAGCCAGCGGCCGCGCGCCCCGGTCAGCGGCCCCAGCTGGGCCCGGATCGAGCGATCCTTGACCCCGAGATCGAGCAGCGCCGGGATCAGCCGGGCGGGAACTCGCGCGTTCCTCGACGTGGCGAGGTCCAGCCACTCGCCCAGCAGACGGGCCCGTTCACCCGCGAGGATGCGAGCCAGCCGGTCCGCCGCCCGCCGGGGCGCCGGCGGCCGACTCTCCTGGGGTGCGGGCGGGAGCGGCCGGCCCCTGTTCGGCCGCTGCCCCGCCCGCATCCGCACCACCTGCGTGGCGGCCTGCTCCAGCAAGCTGATCGGCGCACTCACCTTGGCTGCACTCACCTTGGCTGCACTCACCTTGGCTGGATTCGCCTTGGCTGGATTCGCCTTGGCTGGATTCGCCTCGGCTGCCGAGGCCGGTGGCGGCACGGGTCGTCGATCGGTGCCCACGAGCGCCGCCGACACCAGCTCCTCCCATGTGAGCCACGCGTTCACAGCATCACCACCTGGCCTTCCTCGTCCCAGACCGTGAGCGGGCGCAGCCCGCGCGGCGTCCACTCGACGGCCACGGTCACCGGATGGCCACCGGAGACGGACAGCAGCCTCCACGGCGTCCCGGCCGACAGAAGCAACGGCAACGCCTGGCCCGCCCGCCGGGCGTCGCCGAGCCCACCACCGACCCTGATGTCTCCGGCGTCATCGGCGAGCCCACCACCGACCCTGGTGTCTCCGGCGTCATCGGCAAGGCCGCCATCGATCGCGGTGTCTCCGGCGTCGTCGGCGAGGAGCCAGCCTCCGTCTCGGACGGGAATGACACCGGCCAGGACCGCCGGCCACGAATCCGTCCACGGGTCGCCCGCCAGAGCGTCGGCGACCTGGGCGGACAGCTCTGATATGCCGATGCCCGGAGGCGGCCCCGCGTCAGCAGCGCGCACATGCCCGGGAGCAGCCGTGGGCACCTGGCTCACGGCAACTGGGGTCCCAGAGGTCGGGGCACCCGGGTTTGCGTGGGCACCCACCGGGCTCATGAGGCTCAGGGCACCCGCGCTCGTGGGGCTCAGGGCACCTGGGGTCCCGGGGGTCGGGGCACCCGCGCTCGTGGGGCTCAAGGCACCCGGGGTGCCGGAGGACGGGGCACCCGGGCCGTGGCGCTCGGCCACGAGGGCGCGTAGCGGCGCCGCCCCGGGATAGAAGGCGAGGTCGGCGTCGATCGTCGTGCCGACCACGAGTGAGGCGTCGAGAGCCTGGCCGACGGGCGCGAACGACAGGACGAGCGCCGGGCGGCCCGTCGACCGGCCGCGCAGCCAGACGCGGCGGGCGAGCAGCCGGTCCTGCTCCTCGTCGCGGCTGCCGATCACATCCCACCGGTCCCGGACCGGCTCCGACGCCAGCACGCTCTCCCTGCCGACCGGGAACCCGATCCTCGACCGGGCCGTCTCCCTGAGGCCCTCGGGAAGGTCTCCGGAACGGCGGTGCGCCACGGCGAGCAGGTGAACCAGCGCGTACTCCTCCAGGACACGGCCCGGCCAGTCCTCCTCGCCGAGAACCCGGTGAAGGCGGCCGATCGCCCCCGCCACGCCCGGGGCCTGAGCGTCCACCAAGCGCTTCGCGAGATCATCCCAGTCGGCCGGGCCCGACCTGCGTGCTCCGGCGACGCCCTGGCCGATCTGGTCGGCCAGCCACCGCTCCAGCTCGGAAAGCCCTGCGGTGACCCGCTCCTCCCGCTGTGCCGCCCGCCGCGGGCTCCATCGTTCGATCACCCGCCGCAGACTAGCCACCCCGGCCGACAAAACCGGCCTGATCCCGGGATGGCCGGTCAACTCCGCAGCGGCTTTGGCCGGGTACGAAGAGGGTCGATACAGACCAGAACGGCGATCAGCAAATATATGTGACACAAAATCGCCCCTAGCCTGGATGTAAACAGAATCCGTATACTCGAACCATGACAGTCGTCCGTACATCAGAACGTGTGCACTCCGGCCTTCGGCGCCTGGCCGAACGGCGGCGGTGCACGATGTCCGCCGTGCTGGAGGAACTGGTGGAACGCGCCGAAGCAGAAGAGTTCTGGGGAAGCTTCGGCGACTACATGGAAACCGAGCCCGGTCTCCTGGAGGATCCGGAGACGCGCACCTGGCTCGCGGCCCCCGCTCCGGTCGACGGTGCCGGGCATTGAGCCGGAAGACCATTACTCGCGGGGACATCTGGTGGGCCGACCTTGGGGCACCCGACGGTCATGTTCAGGGTTATCCACGGCCTGTTCTCGTCGTCTCCGCTGACGAGGTCCATCGGCTCAGCCGGGGAGCCCTGGCCTGGGTCCTCCCCATCACAACGCGCAAACGAGGCTGGGCCGGTCACATCCCCATCCAGGCGAACGACTCCACCGGACTGGACACTGAGAGCTACGCGATGTGCGAGCAACTCCGGGTTTTCAACGCCCGTGATTGGCTTGTCCGGCACATGGGGGTGGCTCCCGCAGAGGTGATGGACGCGACAGGCCGTTCTCTCGCCCGTCTCGCCGGATTGACGTCCGGATGATGCCGGTGGTGCGTGAAACACTCGCAGCGTGGTGGGGCGAACGACACAACCGGCGCTGATCGGGCGGTCGGCCGGTCCCTGATCCAGCGTTTACGATCAAGAGCATGCAGCTCATGACGCTTGGCGCGTATCCGGACGGCCCGTCGGTCGAGGCGGCGAGTGACGCCGAGGCTCTCAAGATCGCGGAAGTGGCGTTCACCGGGCCTGAGCCCGTCATCGCCGTGGAAGGTGGCCGGAGACGGTTTCTGCGGCGGGACGTGAACGGCGTGTACGTGGCGATCCAGGAGCGCCCGCTGGTGGCCGAGGCGCTGGATCTGCTGCCGCACCCGGAAGGCGGCTGGTACCGGGAGACGTGGCGCTCGCCCGTGATGTTCGAACCGGCCGGCTACGGCGGGGTGCGGCACAGCGCGACCGGCATCTACTTCCTGCTCCAGCCGGGCGAGGAGTCGGTCTGGCACGTGGTCCGCAGCGACGAGGTGTGGCTGTGGCATCGCGGCGGTCCCCTGAAGCTGCTGCTCGGCGGCTCCGGTGACAGGCCGGTCGACTCTCCCGGTGACCGCGTCGAGATAACGCTGGGGCCGGACGTGGAGAGCGGTCAGGTGCCCCAGGCGCTCGTTCCCGCAGGAGTGTGGCAGGCCGCCCACCCGTCCGGCGACGAAGGAGTTCTCGTCAGCTGCGTCGTCTCCCCCGGCTTCGACTTCGCGGACTTCCGAGCAAATAGTGTGTAGTTGAGACGCGCGATCGAAAAACACTCCGGAGGTCAACGGTGACCCGCCATATTGTTTCCGTCGTCGGTGGCAACGAAGTCGGTGGCAGTCAGGAGGCCGCCGGCACGCCGTACGACTCGATCAATCCCGCTCGGCCCGCGGAGACCGTCGCCACGGTCCGGCTCGCGGGTGCGGAGACCTTCGCGGGCGCGTGCCGCACGGCCGCCGCCGCGCAGCGCGAGTGGGCGCGAGTGCCCGCGCCGGTGCGGGGCCGGGTGATCGCCTCGATCGGGCGACTGGTCGAGGCCAACACCGAGACCCTCGCCCGGCTGGTGACCGAGGAGATCGGCAAGCCGTACGCCGAGGCGCTGGGCGAGGTCCGGGAGATCGTCGACACGTGCGACTTCTTCCTCGGCGAGGGACGCCGCCTGTACGGCCAGACCGTCCCGTCCGAGATGCCGGACAAGAGCCTCTTCACGTTCCGGGTTCCGGTGGGCGTGGCGGCGATCATCACGGCCGGCAACTTCCCGGTGGCCGTCCCGTCGTGGTACCTGGTTCCGGCGCTGCTCTGCGGCAACGCCGTCGTCTGGAAGCCCGCGGAGTACGCCGCGGCCTCGGCGCACGCCCTCTACACGCTCTTCGCCGCCGCGGGGCTGCCCGACGGCGTGCTCAACATCGTCTTCTCGGACGGTCCCCAGACGTACGCGGGGCTTGACCTGGCGCTCTCCGAGGGCACCGTGCAGAAGGTCGGCTTCACCGGCTCCAGCGCGGTCGGCCGGAGCATCGGCGAGCTGTGCGGGCGCCACCTGCAGTCTCCCTGCCTGGAGCTCGGCGGCAAGAACCCGATGGTGGTGATGCCGGACGCGGACCTCGACCTCGCCGTCGAGGGCGCCCTCTTCGCCGGATTCGGTACGGCCGGCCAGCGGTGCACGTCTCTCGGCACGGTCATCGTGCACGAGGACGTCCACGACGAGTTCCTCGACCGCTTCGTGGCGGCCGTACAAGAAGCGAAGATCGGGGACCCGAACGGGGACGTGCTCTACGGGCCGCTGCTCGACCACAAGTTCGCCGAGCGGTACGAGGAGTACCTGACCTGGATCCAGCCTCACCACAAGGTGCTGCCGGGGGCCACCGGACGGATCAACGATGACGGGCTGTTCTACCACCCGGTCGTCGTCGACGGGGTGCGCCCGGAGGACCAGATCTTCCTGGAGGAGACTTTCGGCCCGATCGTGGGCGTGACGACGTTCAGCACGCTCGACGAGGCGATCGAGCTGGCCAACAAGCCCGGCTACGGGCTGTCGTCGTCGATCTACACGACCGACCCCAAGGCGGCCTTCCGGTTCCGGGCGGGCGTGTCGGCGGGCATGGTCAGCGTCAACAACTCGACGTCGGGCGCCGAGGCGCATCTGCCCTTCGGCGGGAACGGCAAGTCGGGTAACGGCAGCCGGCAGAGCGGCATCTGGGTGCTGGACCAGTTCACCCGCTGGCAGGCGATGAACTGGGACTACTCGGGTCGCCTGCAAAAGGCCCAGATGGACGTCGCCGACATCACTCCGGACCTCGGCTTCCGCCTCTGAGGACCATGAGCTGAGGGTCTTGCGCGCGAAAGGAACCCCACGGGCCTCACCGCCTCATGGGCCTCAGCGCGCCTCCCTCACCAGCCTCATGTGCCGTACGGCCGCACGCGC
>JBIOWF010000367.1:0-20641 GCA_044868295.1 Microtetraspora sp.
CCCCGAGACGGGATCCTCCTCACCTAAACCTGCAGGTCACACCCCTAATTGCCTAAGTCGCTGGTGTTGGTGCATGGGTGGCGAGCCAGGTAATGGCGTTGATGAGGTACTGCTGCCGCATGAGAACCGCGACCATGAAGTTCGCCTGTGCGACTGTCGCGATCGCGGTCAGCGTGACACCGTAATTTTTCCGACCTCACGTCATGGCGGTCGCCAAGCCATGGCTGAGCACGCCAAAGGGCGACCGACAGCACAATCGGATTCCGTGGAAGGCAGGCACACAGGCGACCGGAAATTACGTACGCCCAGACGAAAGGTAATTACTCCCCCGGCACGGCCGGTGCCTACTCCGCGCTTATCCACTGCGACGCAGTGGGGGCTGCCAATCGATCGCTCCACACAGCGTTCGGTACGAATTCATGCCGAACGCCTAGCCTGACAACCATGGAGCAGGCAGCCGCGCTACCTGTTACAGGAACTCATTGCCGAGATCACCGGACGACGCCGACTTCCACACCTCGACGTGCTTATCGGTGATGGATGCAATTGCGTTGGCCCGGATGCTTCGACAGCGACAACTCACCAACGCACCCCCGCGCGAAGGCCACCTGACACAACCTTGCCATCGGAGCCCTACGTGCCCCCGCAGTCAAGAACGTCGCCGCCGGCCCCCGGCGCAACGCCCGTATCCCCGTCTCCCCCTAATGCTCCTTGACCCCGATTGATCACAGACCGATCACTAGGACGGGTCCACATCGAGCGACGTCACCGCAGCAGTTGTCTGAGGGGGTAGGAGCTCGGATATACCCCAGCCGATCTCCACGATGAGTCGAGAGTGTGCCGCAGCGTCGCGAGCAGCGGCCCCACCGACGGCCCGTCGAGGCCGCAGACCCATCCTCTTTTCGCAACCGTTTGTCATGCCAATTTTGACTACGGGTGAGCCACAGAAGTTCGCCAGGATTTGATCTTTTCGGTGTGATTCAGGTCACGGCCTCGGACGGCCTACAGGGTCGGGCAGACATCGCGATAGAGACATACGAAAGCCGTGGAGCCACCGGTCTGGTCCGGAGCTCCACGGCTGTCGTACAAGGTTGCCGTCAGCACGGCGGGGCGCGCTGCCGGCGGTGATGCGGCCGATGCTCAGGGCATGGGCAGGAGGAGCAGAACCTCCCAGCCGCTGAGCCGATATCGGGGAAGCGCGGTCACGTACGCGCTGAGCGGCCGGCCCGTGAGGGTCTCCACATGATCGACGTCGATGGGACAGACGCCGGTGTCGAACCTGCCGAAACTGGCGGTGCAGTCCGCGCCGAGCAATTCCCGCAGTCGCTCGCGATAGACGAGGATCTCATCCAGAGGGACGGTTCCCTCATGAACGCGGCACGTGTACTCGTTTGCGAGCGTGGCCAGCGCTTCGGCGAGCTCCGGCCGTGGTTCCAGCACGGTCGCGATGAGTTCCAGGTAGGAGTGCTTGACGGCGTGCCACTGCTTCTCGGCGTTGACCCGCTGGCCCCTGCTCAGCGAGTACATGGTGGCGAGCACCAGCGTCGGCGGTTTCAGTCCGTGCGCGGCCAAGGGGAGGAAATGGTCTTCCTCCGGCCCATGCCGTACGGCATGGGCGACGGGATCTTCCTCGGACGAGGCGTTGTAATCGGCCTGCCCGACGAACCTTTCCGAGCCGGACTCCTCCGAGCCCGACTCCTCCGAGCCGGACGCGTCCGGGTCTGGCTCTTCCAGGTCGGACTCCCACTGGGGAGGAACATCGGAGTTCTCAGCGAGAACGTACAGGCCGATCTCTTCCGCGTCCGGGAGCTCGACCACCTCGTCGGTGAGCGCCGCCAGGTGTTCGATATCGATCGGATAGTCGGCCTCCGACCATCCCACGTACGTCGTCGAGCAGTCCACGCCGAGCAGGTCGCGCAGGAGGGACCGGTATTCGACGGTCTGATCCAGATCCAGGCGTTCGATGTTGGATCCGAAGTACGCCTCCGACAGCCAGGCCATCCCTTCCGCGATCTCCGGACGGATCCGTAGGACGGTCAGCACCAACTGGCTGTGAGAGCACGCGAAGCCACCGGAGAAATGGTCTACCGCGAGCCAATCACGCCCGGGCGGTAACGAGACCGGGTCCCGCGCCACCAGAACCAGAGCGGGCAGCTCGATCCCATAGGCGCGCAGAGGTTGGTACGGCCCGCGGTCCCACTCCTCGGCGGGACTGTGCCGTACACCGAGGGCGTCGAGCTCGGCCACGTGGACCCGTTCGGCGGCCTCGTCCTCTTCCGTCCAGCCGAATTCCGGGTAGTGCTCGTGGGCGACAGCCCGCCAGTCGGTCAGATCCTGTTCTGTTCCAGCCATGTGTACCTGTTCCTGTGAAGTGACAAGTGAAGTGACATGTGCGGTGTCGATGTGCCGAGCAGATGTCTCATCGGTATGTCCTTTCACGAGGAGCGGTGCGCTCGCAGCTTGATCGATACGCCCGGTTGGGCGCAACAAATTTTCCCGGAGGTTCCTCCGAAGCGTGGGCACTGGCTGTCATGCCGCGAGCGACTCTCGATCGAATCGCAGCTCGCGGTCGATCGATCTGATCATGCCCAGAGTGGGGTCTCCTGCGGGCGTTGTCACACGCGATGGAGACCGTGAGTGTGCCCCGGTCGCCTGCCTGAGCTCAAGCCGCCACGATGAACAGAACAAACACCAATGCCGAGAGCAGCACGCCAGAGATCACATCTCCGACGGCTCGCTGCTGAAAGGAAGCGTTGGTATGGGGTGTCGAATGCCAGGACATCGCCCCTCCAGAGGAAACGTCATTGCTGATTGTCGAAAGCGCGGAGCCCCCGGCCCCCGCCGGGAGCTCCGCAGGTGATCCCGAACACCTTCCGGCAGAACGGTCTGCCTACGCGGTGAGTGACGGGGCCGACTTGCTGTCCGGGCTCTCGCTGGGCTCGGCCGATGGAGCCGAGCCACCGTCAGGACGTTCGCCGAGCTTGTCGACCCAGCCGGAGTTCACGACGATGAGCCACTTACTCCAGTCCTCGTCCGCCGATACGCTCTTCCTGGGCTGAGGCGCAAAAGTGTTTTCGACGGCAAGCAACCTCTTCGAACCTTCGTCGAAGAGGAAATGCATCTGGAGGTCCAGCCCGAAGGTGTCAAACGTTGGAAAAGTTGAGGTGTATGACAGCCCAAGGACGACTCCGGTGCGTCCCAGCGGGTCGGTTACCTTTCCCAGCGACGTGATCTCCGGCTGGTCGGCCAGCACCTGCAGGAAGGCCGCACGAGCTCCGGAGCTGAGCGGAGTGATGTTCAGGTTCATGGCCAGGATGCTGAGGTATTCGGCATACGAGCTTGTGACACCCCAATACTTGCCTGAGCCTGAATTCTTGGCGTAATCGCTACGCAGCCATTTCTCCATCTCCGCCTTGCTGGTCGGCAGCTTCCCGCACGTATCGAGGTCGTCACAAATACCCGAACCGAACTGGGTGTTCTCGTCCTCGTGCGCTTTATCGTGCTTACGGTCGTCGATTCCCGGCTTCTTGGGCAACCCCAAGTCAGGCGAGCCCAGGTCCTTCCACTTCTGCTCGTCCGCCGGAGACGCGAAGACTGCCTTCGGTTCAATACTGTACATTTGACGAACCAACACCTCCTCACTCTTATCGCGGGCAACCCACATATCATTGAACGAGGAAATCTTCACAGAGTAAGGCAGCCGATTCTTCTGGAGATAATCCTGCCGACCCTTCTCGTCCTTCTGCCGATACTCTTGGGCGAGCGCCTTGATTTCCTCCGCCTTACCTGCCGATTCCAGCTCATCGGCCTTCTTTTGAAATTCATTAGATAGCTTCACTGAAAGTTCGTCGTACTCTCCGAGGCTGTCACTGTCTACTTCTACAGGGGGCAGATATTCGAGCTCACGGACATACCAGTAGCGGCCGCGGGTGTCCGGCTCGCGGGCGGCGGTTTCCGCGGCGGCCAGCAGGAATTTCCGGGCGGCCAGGTGGCCAGTGGTCTCGGACGCGGAGATGGCAGGCGGGCGGCCCGGCGAGGTACCACCGGAGAGTGCCCCGGGTACGACGATCACAGCGGCGGCCAGACCGGCGACAGCCGTACCGGCGATCAGGAAATATGGCTTGATCTTGGGCATGGAAAGCCTCCTGGAACGATGCATGAAACGGCCCCTGGCCCGGGACTGGGAGTCGGACGACTGGAGCGCGCGGGCGAGGTCGGCCGCGCGGCGGCGCTGGTGAGTCTCTTCGGTCAAGTTGTCGAGCTCGACCGGCTTGAGCTGGGCGAACATACGGTCGGTCATGTCATCCTCCGAATGAGGGGAGTTGGGCGGGACGGACATCAGACCTCCTCCTGCATCCGCTGACGGGCGGCCCACGGGCGCGAACGCGCCTTTTCAGGCTCCACACGCAGTGCCTCACTGAGTCGTTTTCGGGCGCGATGCAGTCGGACGTTGTACGTGCGGGGCGAGCAGCCCATGACGACGGCGGCCTCATCGGGTGACAGGCCGTGCCAGGCGGTCAGTGCCATCGCCTCGACGTCCTCCTCCCGGAGCGACGTCAAGGCGGCCAGCGCCCGTTCCCGGTCCACGACGTGCTCGGCGACGTCCCACATCACATGATCTTGAGGAGAAGTCATCGCCGTGATCCGCTCGACCAGGATCCGGTTCCGGTGACGTGAGTCACGCTGCCTGGCCAGCAAATTCCGGGCCACACCGAGCAGCCACGGCAGCGGCGGATCGGGCAACTCGGCAAAACGCCGCCAGGCGACCAGGAACGTCTCGCTCGACACGTCCTCCGCCACGTGACGCTCGGCACGCAGCAGTGCGTAGCCCAGTACGTTCCGGTAGTACCGGTCGTACAGCTCGGTGAATTGCGCTTCGGGATCGTCCACGCCCAGTAATCCCTCCAACCAGCCCTCGATTACCGCGATTCACAAGAATTCTGGATATTTCCACCCGTCACGCCAGCCTGTTGTGAAGCATCACCATTTGGGCGATTTGCCCCGATTCTCCTGGCTGTCAGGTCGGTCGCAGGCGGTCGCACCGCTTCTGCCGGGCGGCCACGTCAGCCCGGAAAGCCGTGACGTCTCTCGCTTGATTAGCAATGGGCCTCACGGGATAGAAGTGAGGAAAGTGACGCGCCGGGGGGAGAAGCACATGCGGTCCGTCTCATCGGCAGTGAACCGGTCAGCCGGGTACGTGTACGCGGCGCTCATCGCCCAGGTCGTCTCGATGGCCTCCCTGGTCGTTTTCGAGCAGGCCCGTGGGCGGCGGCTGGCGCAGCAGATCGCCGCGTTCGGCGGCGACCCGAACGCGCCGGGGGCGCGCGAGGTGGTCGGCGCCGTGACGGCCTTCGCGATCCTGATGATGGTGCTCGTCGCCACCACGATCATCGCCGGGGCGACCTACCTGAGCTGGCTGAACCGGGTGCTGCCCGACTCCTCCACCTCCTCGGCGCTGGCCTGGCTCGTGCCGGGGGTCAACCTGGTGCTGCCGCCGTTCCTGGCCGACTCGGCCTGGCGGCACGCGAGCCACGACCGGTCGAGCCGGACGCCGTGGCTGCTGCTCCTCTCCGGCTGGTGGCTGAGCTGGCTGTTCGCGCTCTGGATGGTCATGGTGCGACTGCCGATGACCCACTCCCCCGCCGGGTCCGAGCTGACCGGCCTGGGCCTCGCCGAGCTCGTCGCCGTCACGGCCGCCGCCGCCCTGTGCGGGGCCACGGTCCGGGAGATCACCCTGCGTGGGACGCGGATCCGGTCCCGCCGCGGATACGAGGCCGGATACCGGCTACGCGTTCGCACGGGTTGGGCCGGAACTGCCGGAACTGGCGTGCCACAGCCGGCGTCCGGGCTCCCGGACGCCGGGCGCGGGACCGATATCCGAGTAGGGCGAAAGTCGGAAACCGTTGCCGTACTCGATGCGGCGACCGCCCACGCCCTCACCCGGAACGGGCGTCTCGGCCAGCCACTCCCGGACGGCTCCGATGCCTCCGTCCGGGCCCGGAGCGCGCCACACCCGGTCGAGCTCGACCAGGTCCCAGCAGTGCACGGCACGCAGCGAGACGGCCTTTCCTCCGGTACGCCGGACCACGCCCCGGGCGACCAGCAGCCACGACCCGAACACGGTGGCGGCGGTGTGCGCCTGCACCGACTCGAAGAACGTCAGGTCGATCGGGCCGGTTGAGTCGTCCAGCGTGGTGAAGATGACCCGCTGGCCCGAGCGCACGGCGGGGGTCTGAGTGGCCACTTTGACCCCCGCGACCAGGATCTCGGCGCCGTTGCGCCGCCTCAGCAGATCCTTCGACCTGGTCACACCGATCGCGTCGAGCAGCTCGTCGTAGAAGCCGATCACGTGCCGGGTGACGTCCATACCGAGGATCGAAAGCTCCGCCTCGACCACCTCCGCCTCGGTCATCTCCGGCAGCTCCCCCGGCACAACCTGCTCGAAGAAGCCCATCGGAAGCTGTACGGCCACCGGCCCATGCCCAGGCCCGGTTTCAAGCCCGGCCCCAGATCCGGGCCAAGGTCCGGTCGCGGGTCCGAGCCCAGGTCCGGTCGCGGGTCCGGGCCCAGGTCCCGCCCAAGGTCCGGACTCAGATCCCGGCCCAGATCCGGTCGCAGGCGTGGCCGTCGGCGGGGAGTGGCTCCCGCCGTACCGGCCTGTGCGGGAATTGCCCGCGCGGGTGCGGCGAGTGGTGACACCGGATGAGGAGGCCCGGTCCAGGGCGCCCACCTGGGCGATCAGGTCTCGCCTGGTCAGCTCGCCCGGACGCCATCGTGGGCCGCCGGGGTGCAGGCCGTGCACCGCGTCGAGGCCGCCGACCTCCACGATCCGCTCGGCGATCGGCCGGGACGGGCGGGCGCGCTCCCAGAAGTCGGCCATCGACGTGTACGGCCGACCCGCGACCATCCGGTCCACCTCGGCCTCGCTGACCCCCTTCACCGCCGAGAACGGCACCCGCAGGCCGTACCCCCGGCCGATCTCCTCGATCCGCAGCTCGCTCGCCCGCCCGTCGTCGTCTCGGGGCTCTCCCAGGTCGCCGGGGCGTACGTGCAGCGTCAGCGACTCTCCGTCGCCTTTCGAGCCACTGCCTTTCGAGCCACCGCCCCTCGCTCCACCGCCCCTCGCTCCACCGCCCCTCGCGCTACCGCCTTCCGTGGCACCGCCCTTGGTGATGCCACCCTCTGTGACGCCGCCCTTCGTGACGCCGTACGCCGGGGTCTTCTCGACGAGCCAGGCCTTGCCGGAGTGGTTGACGTCCAAGGGGAGGATGTCGACGCCGCACTGGCGGGCCTCGTCGAGGATCACGCGGTTGGGGTACATGCCGGGCTCGTGGGTGAGCACGCCCGCGAAGAAGGCGGCCGCGTGGTGCCGCTTGAGCCAGGCCGACTGGTAGGTGGGCAGCCCGAACGCCGCCGCGTGCGCCTTGCAGAACCCGAACGCGCCGAACGCGTCGAGCACCTTCCAGGCCTTGTCGACGGTCTCCTTGTCGAACTCCGGGCGCACGTTGAACTCCCACCACGTCCGGACCCGGTCCCGGCCCTCCGGTGTGGAGAGGGTGCGGCGGATCTTCTCGGCCCACGAAAGGCCGCATCCGGTCATGATGTCAACGATCTTCAGGACCTGTTCGTGGAAGACGACCACGCCGTGGGTCTCCTGGAGCGCGTCCCGCAGCTCCGCATGGGGGTAGTACGCCTCACGGAAGCCGTGCCGGGACTCCAGGTAGGGCGTGACCATGTCGGAGTTGACCGGTCCCGGCCGGAACAGCGAGATGTCCACGATCAGGTCGTGCATCGTGCGTGGTTCCAGCTTGGCGACCAGCTCCCGCTGCCCGGGTGACTCGATCTGGAAGCAGCCGAGGGTACGGCTGGCGCAGATCATGTCGTAGGTGGCCCTGTCGTCGTGGGGGACGGCGTCCAGATCGATCTTCCGATGGTCGACCCGTTCGATCTCCTGGAGCGAATAGGCCATCGCGGACTGCATGCGCACGCCGAGCACGTCCAGCTTGAGCAGCCCGGCCTCCTCGACGTCGTCCTTGTCGAACTGCGACATCGGGAAGTCCAGCAGGCTGCGCTCCACCGGGGTGCGGTCGCGCAGCGCGGAGTTGCCGATGAGCACGCCACACGGGTGCAGGGCGATGTGCCGTGGCAGCCCGTCGAGCTTCTCGGCGAGCCGGAACACCGTCTCCAGCCCTCGGTCGTTCAGCCCGCTGTCGCGAAGCTCCGGCAGGTCGGTCAGGGCGGCGCGGATCTGCTTGGCGCGGACGTGCGGGAACGCCTTGGCGATGGCGTCGATCTCGTGCGGCGGCAGACCCATGGCCGCGCCCACATCCCGGATCGCGCTGCGGGCGCGGTAGGTCTCCATCATGGAGACGCAGGCCACGCGGGCGGTGCCGTACCGGTCGAGGATGGCGCGGTAGCAGTCGAGCCGGCGCGCGGACTCCACGTCCACGTCGATGTCGGGCAGGCCGCGGCGGCCCTCGGAGAGGAAGCGTTCCATCAGCAGCCCGTGTTCGAGCGGGTTCACCTCGCCGATGCGGATGAGGTAGTTGACCAGGCTGCCCGCGCCGGACCCGCGGATCGCGCAACGGACACCCATGTTACGGATCATGTCCGTGATGCCGGCCACGGAGATGAAATACCCGGACAGCTGCTTCCGCTCGATGATCTTCAGCTCGTCGGTGAGGCGTTCCCTGGCCTGGCTGGATCGTTCCAGCCCACGGTCGTGCAGCCCGTCCTCGCACCGGCGCCGCAGCAGCGGAACCGGGTCTTCGCCGATCTCCGGCAGGTGGAGCCTGGGGTTGTCCTCGTTCAGGAGAGGGACGATCTCGTAGGGGTCCAGCGCGCACTCCTCGGCGACGCGCCGCGTCTCCGCCAGCAGCCGGGTGATCCGGCTCCAGTCGCCGCCGCAGATCCGGGCGGCCACCCGCGCCATCTCCTCGCCGCTCTTCAGGTAGGCGTGCGAGGCCGTGTGCTCAACGTGCCTGCCGTGCAGGGGCACGAGCTTGCGCGCCGCGTCGAGCACGTTGCCGACCTGGTAGTCGGCGGGCTGGAGATGGCGCACCGCGTTGGTCAGCACGGCCGGCACGTCCATCGACTCGGCCAGGGCGAGCATGCGGGCGGCGGTGTTCGCGTCGCGGTAGCCGTAATGGTCGGTCAGCTCGACCACCAGGCCGGGCACCGTCGCGCGCCAGGCGGCCAGCAGGGCCCGGGCCCGCTCGTCGTGGCGCGCCGCCACGGCCAGGCCGACGCCCGAGCGCGGCCCGAGCAGCACCGTCAGCCGGGCGTCACCGGCCGGGCCGACGGCGTGCTCGGCGACCATCCCCGGGGTCACGTACGGCTCGCCCCGCTCGCCCGCATAGTGGGCGGCGGTGACCAGGCGGCACAGGTTGCCCCAGCCGTCGCCGCGCGCGAGCACGACGATCCGCGCGGCCTCCGGCCGTCCCCCGGCTTCCCCAAACGCGAGATCGACCCGCGCGGGCTCCGGCCGCGCCCCGGCTCCTCTTAGTGCGAGATCCAGCCCAGCGGCTTCCCCGAGCGCGAAGTCGATCCCAGCGGCTCCCCCAAGCGCGAGATCAACCCCGACGACGGGCCTGACGCCCTCGCCGTGACAGGCCTGGACGTGCTTGATCGCGCCGTAGAGGCCGTCGCGGTCGGTCAGCGCGAGCATGTCCATGCCGTACGCGGCGGCGCGCTGGACGAGGGCGGCCGGGAACGACGTGCCGTACCTGAGCGAGTAGGCGGAGGCCACATGCAGATGTGGGAAGGCCCCCGGCGTCCGGGCCGGTCCCGACGCCCGAGGCGTTCCCGACACCCGGGCCGTTTCCGGCATCCGGGCCGTTTCCAACGCCCGAGGCGTTTCCGGCACCCGAGGCGTTTCAGGAGGCTGGAGCGTTCCCATCAGTCCCACGCCCGCAGCAGCAGCCAGCCCCCGCCGGCGGTGTCGAAACGCAGCTCGTAGGTGCCGGTGTCCTTGCCGGAGATGGCCTCGACCCGCCAGAACCGCCGCTCTCCCGGGTCGGTCTCGGAGGTCTTCCACCATTCACGCGCGACGACCCAGTGATCCAGCATCTGGCGGACGATGTAGAGCCGGTCCCGCCAGACGAACTGAGCAGGCTGACCGTCGCGGACCCATACCTCGATCGGATCGCCATAAAGTCTGCTCAAAACGGATCTTCTCCCCATGTAGGCACCCGGGGGAAGACGGGCGGATTTCGCTACTTCGAACATATGTTCTCAGAAGATCGGACGCAAGTCCGGACCTCCTCGCGCTAGATCGCTAGATCCCTTCAGCGGATCACAAGTCCCTTCCAACTCCGGCCCAAGGGCAAGATCCGAGACTTTGAGGTGTCAGGCGGACGAACCCGCGTCCGCCTCACTCAAGGAGGACAACCATGACGGTTGACACGCCGGTCCGACCGGCGATCTTCGTGGGCGAGGAGCAGATGACCCTTGCCCCGGCTCCCGACCTGGCCCAGTGGGAGCGCGACCTGATCGCGCGGCTGGACATGGAGCGGTCGCTGCACCAGATCGAGTCGATGCACCCGGACGAGACCATCAGCGGCTCTGGCCACGGCTGGGACGACTGCGACTACATGCCGGCTCCGCCGATCTAAAGGAGGACGACCATGACGGTTGACACGACGGTGCGTCCGGCGATCTTCGTGGGCGAGGAGCAGATGACCCTGGCTCCCGCTCCCGACCTGGCCCAGTGGGAGCACGACCTGATCGCGCGGCTGGATCTGGAGCGGTCCCTGCACCAGATCGAGTCGATGCACCCGGACGAGACCATCAGCGCTTCTCCCGGCGGCTGGGACGACATGGACTACCTGCCGGCTCCGCCGATCTGAGTCTCCGACCTAGTTAGTTAGCCGCTTCCGTAGAGGCGCCAAAGTAGAGGAGGGGTTGCGCTCATGCGTATCCACGAGAAGGCCGTGCAGATCGCCGTCGTCACGCATGAGCGCGACCTGCACGCCCACGCGGTCAAGGCGGAGATGGAGAGCCGCTATCCGGCGACCGTGCACATCTTCGAGACCGACCACTTCAGCCAGGCACCGGGTCTGAGCTGGTCCCCGCAGGACTCCACCGAGCCGATGTTCCCGACCCCCGGCGGGGACGCCGTGGATTTGCGGACACTCGACGCCATCTGGTTCCGGCGGCTCGGCAACACCCGCACCTCGGCGAATCCCGAGGTGACCGACAAGAACCATCGCGAGCTCATCAACGTCGACACCAACGCCGCCGCGCTCGGCATGCTGCACACCGACTTCCGGGGGAGATGGATCGATCATCCGTCGCGGTTCTGGGATGCGCAGAACAAGGTGATCCAGCTCCGGGCGGCGGCCGAGCTGGGGGTACGGATACCGGAAACGCTGATCAGCCAGTCACCCGAGCGGATCCGCAAGTTCTGCGGCGCCCATCCGGGAGCCATCGTGAAGCCCGTCAACGGGGTGCCCCAAGCGCCGGTCAGCACCAAGACGGTCAGCGACGAGCTGCTGGCCGACGACGCGGCGATGAGCCTGTGCCCGGCCATCTACCAGGAGTTGATCCCCGGACGTCGGCACGTCCGCGCGCACGTCTTCGGCGAGCGCGTGCTGGCCGCCCTGCTGGAATCAGACGACCTGGACTGGCGGCCGAACCTCAACTTCCCCGCCGGCGAACACCAATTGCCGGCCGAGATCGAGGACTCTCTGCGGGCGATCCTGCGCCGGTTGAACCTGACCATGGGAATCTTCGACCTCAAGATCACAGACGAGGGCGAGTACGTCTGGCTGGAGCTCAACCCGCAGGGGCAGTGGCTGTTCATCGAGGGCATGTCGGGCCTGCCGCTGATCGACGCGTTCACCGATTTCCTGTACGGCGAAGCCACGCGATGAACCGGCGGGTGCTGGCGCTGTTCCGGCCGTACACCAGACAGGTGGCCCTCATCACCTGCCTGATCATGGTGTCGGCCGGGCTCGGCGCCGTGCTTCCGTTCCTCATGCAGGACATGGTCGACGAGGGTCTGTTCGCGCCCGGTGGGCCGCGAATCGGGCTGCTCGTCGGCCTGCTCGGCGCGATGCTCGCGATCAGCGTGCTGGGCGGCGGGGTCAGCGTGCTGCAGTCCTACCTGTCGAGCCGCATGGGCCAGGACGTGATGGCACGGCTGCGCGCCGATCTCTACGCGCACCTCCAGCGGCTGCCGATGAGCTTCTTCACCGGCACCCGGACGGGTGAGATCCAGTCACGGGTGATCGGCGACGTCGCCGAGGTGCAGAACACGGTGAGCGCGACCATCCCGCTGATCCTCGCCAACGCCGTGACGTGCGTGACCACGACGGCGTGCATGTTCGCCCTTTCCTGGCGACTCACGCTCGCTTCCCTCTGCCTGCTGCCGGTCGCGGCCTGGCTGACGGCCCGCGTGGCCATCCATCAGCGGCGCATGATCGCGGCCGTCCAGCAGTCCCGCGCCGAGATGAACGTGATCGCCGAGGAGACGCTGTCGGTCTCGGGGATCCTGCTCGCGCGGGTCTTCGGCCGCCAGGATCACGGTGCGCGGCGGTTCCACACCGAGAGCCGGCGGCTGGCCGGGCTGCAGCTTCGAGCCGCCGTCGCGGCCCAGGCGCTCGGCGCGGCGCTCCAGGCGTTCTTCCTGGTCATGCCGGCCGTGATCTATCCCGTCGCCGGACTCACCCAGACGTCAACGCCCGGAACGCTGCTGGCCTTCACCGCGCTCCAGGCCCGCCTCTTTCTTCCGGCGGGCCAGCTCATGCAGATCTCGGTGCAGTTCCGCGCCGCCACCGCCGTGTTCGAGCGGATCTTCGACTACTTCGACCAGCCGCCCGGCATCGTGGACGAGCCGGGCGCGGTGGCGGTGCGCCGGGATTTCGTCCGCGGTGAGATCAGGTTGAGCCGCGTCACGTTCCGGCATGAGTTCCGGCATGAGTTCCGGCATGAGTTCCGGCACGAGTTGCGGCATGATGAGCGGCCCACGCTGCGTGACGTGACGCTGACGATCCACCCCGGCCAGTTCGCCGCGATCGTCGGGACGAGCGGGTCGGGGAAGACCACGCTGGCCCACCTCGTCATGCGCCTGCACGACCCGGAGCAGGGCCGGATCACCATCGACGGCTGGGACATCCGTCACCTGACGCGCGGCTCGCTGGCCACGCTGTTCGGCGTGGTGACGCAGGAGCCCGCGCTGTTCCACGCGACAATCGCCGACAATCTCCGGTACGCCAAGCCGGAGGCCACGATGGCCGACCTGGAGGCGGCCTGCCGGGCCGCGCGGATACACGACCGCATCATGGGGCTGCCGGAGGGCTACGACTCGATCGTGGGCGAGCGCGGCTCCCGCCTTTCCGGAGGTGAGAAGCAGCGGCTGGCCATCGCGCGCGCGATCCTGAACGACCCGCCCGTCCTCATCCTCGACGAGGCCACCTCCGCCCTCGACGCCGAGAGCGAGCGGCAGGTCCAGGAGACGGTGATCCCTCTCATGTCCGGCCGTACGACGATCGCCATCACGCATCGTCTCTCCACGATCCGTTCGGCCGACGTCATCTTCGTCCTCCATGAGGGGCGGCTCGTCGAGCAGGGCACACACGACGAGCTGATCGACTGGGGCGGCCGGTACGCGGAGCTCTTCTCCGCCGAGCCGGTCATCAAGCCGGTCATCGAGCAGGTCACGGCGCGGCGCGGAGCACACGCGTGATCAATCCCCCGCGCGGCGGATCAGTGAGTTGGCGGTGGTGGAGTTGCGGATGCTGAAGGTCACGCTGCCGGCGCGGTAGCGGTCGTCGGAGGACTCGACGGGGCGGCCCTCCCGGGTGGTCGTGGTGCGCCGCTGGCGCAGCAGCGGACTGCCCCGGCGGACGCCGAGCAGCCGGGAGTCCTCGGCTCCGGCGGCCACCGCGTCGATCAGGTGCTCGCCGTACGCGAAGATCAGGCCGACCGAGTCGTAGAGCTCCTGTGTCACGGAGTCGCAGGACGGGTCCAGCCGCTCCACGGCGGGCGCGATCCAGCCGGCGTAGACGGTGCGTTCGACGAGCACCGGATCGCCGTCGAGCCGCCGCAGGCGCAACACGAAGAGCACCTCGTCGCCCGGCGCGAGCGACAGCCGTACGGCCTCGGAGGGAGAGCATGGGCGGCGGCGGGAGGCGAGCACCCTGCCGCTCACCGTGTGGCCGGTGGCGCGGGCCCACTGCGCGAAGCTGTGCAACTCGGCGAAGCTCTGACTGCGTTCACTTCCGAGGACGATGCGCCGGGCGCCCTGCCGGGATCCGACCAGGCCCTCGGCCACCAGGAGGGCGATCGCCTGCCGCACCGTGCCCCTGGCGACGCCGAACCGTTCGGCCAGCTCGGCCTCGCTGGGCAGCTGCGCACCGAGCGGATGCTCGCCACGGACGATCGCGTCGCGCAGCTCCCCTGCGATCAGCTCATAACGCGCCGTCATCTTCCACCCTTGCTCACCGTTTGTTCACACAACCGCAATCGCCGAGGGGCTAACTAGGCCTGGCTTGTTTGTACAAGTACGTCCTACATTCGATCCACGCACAATAGTGGGAGGCAACGTGTCCACACGTATCGCCGGCCTCGTGGCCGCATTGACCATAGCTGTCCCATTGAGCGCGGCCTGCGGCGCCGCCCCCACCGAGACCGCGGCCTCCCCCGGAGGTGTCGCGGCCAAGACCGCCACCTCGGCGGCCGACTTCGGCGGGCTCGACAAGCTCGTCGAGGCCGCGAAGAAGGAGGGTCAGCTCAACGTCATCGCCCTCCCGCCCGACTGGGCGAACTACGGCGAGCTGATCAGCACCTTCACCCAGAAGTACGGCATCAAGATCAATAGCGACAACCCGGACGGCTCCAGCTCGGACGAGATCAACGCGGTGAAGACCCTCAAGGGCCAGGACCGCGCCCCCGACGTGCTCGACCTCGGCCAGGCCTTCGCGCTCAGCGGCGCCGGGGAAGGCCTGTTCGCGCCGTACAAGGTGCAGACCTGGGACAAGATCCCCGACGGGCAGAAGGAGCCGGGCGGCGCCTGGTACAACGACTACGGCGGCTACGTGTCGATCGGCTGCGACGCCAAGCGCATCAAGACCTGCCCCCAGACGTACGCGGACCTGCTCAAGCCCGAGTACAAGGGCAAGGTGGCGCTGAACGGCGACCCGACGAAGTCCGGCTCCGCCTTCGCGGGCGTCTACGCCGCCTCCCTGGCCAACGGCGGTTCGTTCGACGACATCCAGCCCGGCCTGGAGTTCTTCAAGAAGCTCAAGGCCGCCGGCAACTTCAACCCCGTCGAGTCCACCCCGGCGACCGTCGAGAAGGGCGAGACCCCGATCAGCATCGACTGGGACTACCTCAACGCCGGATACGCGGAGGAGTTCGCCACCAAGGGCGTGGACTGGAAGGTCGTCATCCCCTCCGACGGCAAGTACGCCCAGTTCTACGCGCAGGCGATCAACAAGGACGCGCCGCACCCGGCGGCGGCCCGGCTCTGGGAGGAGTTCCTCTACAGCCCCGAGGGCCAGAACATCTGGCTCAAGGGCTTCGCCCGCGCCGTGCAGCTGCCCGCGATGCAGGCCGACGGCAGCGCCGACGCCGCACTGGTCGCCAAGCTGCCCGCGGTCGACGGCACGCCGACCTTCCCGACCGACGCCCAGGTGACCAAGGCCAAGGAGGTCCTCGCGGGCGGCTGGGGCGCCGCGGTCTCCGGATGAGCGACGCCGTGAGTGCTGTGAGTACGGCTTCCGCCGCGCGCGGGAGCCGTACGAGATCGAAGGGGTGGATCGCGACGCTGCCGCTGCTGGCCTTCGTCGCGCTCGTCTTCGGCGTCCCGCTGATCGTGCTGCTGGGCGGGACGTTCGTCCGCGAAGGACAGGTCACCGGCGCCAACCTCACCGAGTCGCTGCAGGGGGCGTACCTGACCGCGCTGATCGGCAGCGTCAAGCTGTCGGTCGTGGTCGCCGTCGCCGGGGCGATCCTCGGCACGTTCTTCGCCCAAGCCGTCGTGACCTCGCGCTTCACGATGTTGCGCGAGGCGGTGCTGACCGCCTCGGGCGTGCTGGCGAACTTCGGCGGCGTGCCGCTGGCGTTCGCCTGGATCGCCACCCTCGGCAACTCCGGAGTCGTCACCGGGCTTCTTCATCTGGACGAGCAGGGCTGGAGCCTCTACAACTTCTGGGGCCTCACCCTGGTCTACCTGTACTTCTCCATCCCGCTGATGGTGCTGGTCATGGTCCCGGCGCTGGACGGCCTCCGGCCCCAGTGGCGGGAGGCCGCCCAGAACAACGGGGCCTCGGCCTGGCAGTTCTGGCGCCACGTGGGCATCCCGGTGCTCACCCCCTCGCTGCTCGGCGGCGTCGTGCTGCTGTTCGGCAGCGCCTTCGCGGCCTACGCCACCGCCGCCGCGATGGTCGGGACCGTCGTCCCGCTCGTCACCCTCCAGATCGCCAACGCGCTGACCGGCAACGTGCTGATCGGCCACGAGAACGTGGCGCTCGCGCTGAGCCTCGACATGATCGTCGTGGCCGGTCTGGTCATGGCGGTCTACCTTCCGCTGCAACGCAGGAGCGCCCGATGGCTACGCTGACCACCGCGACCGTGATCCCGGACGAGTCACCCACTCCGGCGGGCCGGCCCCGCCGCGTGCGGGCCTGGCGGGGAGTCGTGCTGGTGCTGGCGGCGGCGTACTTCCTGGTGCCGATGGTCGCGTCGTTCTGGTTCACGGTGGACGACCCGGAAGGCGTCAGCCTCGACGCGTACGGGCAGATCTTCTCGGCTCCGGGGTTCGCCTCCAGCCTGCTGCTGTCCCTGGGGCTGGCCGTCGCGACGATCACGGGTGTCCAGGCGCTCGCCCTTCCCGCGATGCTCGCCGTACGGCTCGGCGCGCCCCGCCTGCGGCCGGTCATCGACGTCGTGTGCACGCTGCCGCTGGTAGTCCCGCCGATCACGTTCGTGGCGGGGATCAGCACGGTGCTCCGCTGGGGCCCCGACTACCTCGCTCGTACGCCGTTCTACCGGACGATCATCGCGCTGCAGGATCCGGACTTCCCGATCGTGCTGGTCCTCGCGTACGTGGTCCTCACGCTGCCGTTCGTCTACCGGTCCCTTGACGCGGGGCTGCGCGCGATCGACGTGCCCACGCTGGTCGAGGCCGCCCGCAACTGCGGGGCGTCCTGGCCGCACGTGATGTTCCGGGTGATCATTCCCAATCTGCGCTCGGCCCTGGCCAGCGCCTCGTTCCTCACGCTGGCGCTGGTGCTCGGCGAGTTCACGATCGCGCGCCTGCTCAGCTTCCAGCCGTTCCCGGTGTGGATCGTCTACACCTCCGGTTCTCAGGCCCAGGTGTCGGTGGCCGTCTCGCTGTTCAGCCTGCTGCTCACCTGGCTCGTCCTGCTGGCCGTCTCCATCGCAGGAAGGAATCGCTCATGACGGGCGCACTCGTCGAGTTCCGTGGGCTGCGCCGGCGGTTCGGCAACACGGTGGCACTCGACGGGCTGGATCTCACGGTCGAGCCGGGCGAACTGGTGGCACTGCTCGGCCCGTCCGGGTGCGGCAAGACCACCGCGCTGCGGTGCGTCGCCGGGTTCGAGCACCCCGACGAGGGAGCCGTGCTGGTCGACGGCACGGACATCACCCGGGTTCCGGCCAACCGGCGCGACGCGGGCATGGTCTTCCAGGCCTACAGCCTCTTCCCCAACCTCAACGCCAGGGACAACGTGGCCTTCGGCCTCCGGGTGCGCAAGGTGGCGGCGGCGAAGCGGCATGCCCGCGCCCAGGAGCTGCTCGAGCTGGTGGGCCTGCCGTCGGTCGGCGAGCGGTATCCGCACCAGCTCTCCGGCGGACAGCAGCAGCGGGTCGCGCTGGCCCGGGCGCTAGCGCTGGAGCCCCGCGTGCTGCTGCTGGACGAGCCCCTGTCCGCGCTGGACGCCAAGGTGCGGGACACGCTCCGCGAGGAGATCAGGCGGCTCCAGCTCTCCCTGGACATCACCACGATCTTCGTGACCCACGACCAGGAGGAGGCCCTGTCGATGGCCGACCGGGTGGCCGTGCTCCGGGACGGCCGCCTGGAGCAGGTGGGCGACCCGGCCTCGCTCTACGACCGGCCGGCGACGGCGTTCGTGGCCGAGTTCGTCGGCACCATGAACCACCTTCCCGGGCGGGTCTCGGGCGACCGGGTCACGGTCCTGGAGCAGGTGCTGCCAGTGGACGGTCCCGTCCCGGACTCCGTTGACGTGGACGTCCTGGTCCGGCCGGAGGCCGTGCTGCTCACACCCGATCCGGACGGCGAGGGGATGATCGTGGTGTCCTCCTTCCGCGGGTCCACGGCGCGCCTGCGCGTGCGACTCGCCGACGGGACGGAGGTGCTCGCCGACGTTCCCGGCCACGATTCCGTACGGCTCGCGCCCGGCGTCACGGTGGCGGTCGCCCTCGTGGAGCGCCCGGTCCTGGTGTCGGCCCGCGACGTGCCCCGTCCGGAACCGGTCCCGAGCGCGCGGGAGCGCCAGCACGATGTCGTCTGAGCCGGAGACGCGCGTGAGGCCGGAGCCGGAGACGCGCGTGAGGCCGGAACTGGCAGGCGTGAGGCCGGGGCCGGAGCTGGGGCCGCGCATGGAGCTGGGGCTGGGGGCCGTCCTGTTCGACATGGACGGCACGATCGTCGACACCGAAGGCATGTGGTGGCAGGCGGTCAGCGAGGTCGCCCTGCGGCTCGGCGGCACGCTCACCCCCGAGGACGAGCCCGAGGTGCTCGGCCGCCCGGTGGAGCACACCGCGACCCACCTCCTGCGCAGAACGCGCGGCCTGGTCGAGAAATCCCGCGGACGACACCGCGGGCGGCTCGACGCTCCCGATCCGGACGAATACGCCCCGGCCACCGTCGAGGCGATGCTCACCAGGGCGTTCACCGCCCGGATCGCGCGCGGGGTGACCATCCTGCCGGGCGCGATCGCCCTGCTTGCGGATCTGAGTGCGGCGGCGATACCGACCGCGCTGGTCAGCGCTTCGCCACGGTCGATCGTCGACGTCGTGATGGAGACCGTCGGGGCGCACCGATTCCACCTCACCGTGGCGGCGGAGGACAGCGCACGGAACAAGCCGTCGCCCGACCCCTACCTGACGGCGATGGCGCTCCTGGGGGTGGACGCCGCACGCTGCGTGGCCATCGAGGACAGCCCGACCGGGCTCGCGGCCGCCCGCGCCGCCGGGTGCGCCGTCGTGCTCGTCAGCGAGGCACGCGCCGTACCGGACCGGGTGGTGGCCGTGCGGACTCTCGAAACCGTGGATGTGGCGTTGCTCCACCGGTTGATCGCCGGCGATCTGATGCGCTCGAACGGAAACAACGGATAACCCCCGCCGATTGATCGACCGGGGCCGTACGCGCTCCCGGCCGCGAACCGCGAACGGGAACAACGGATAGGTCCCCGCTGGTTGGGCACGATCGAAGGCAGCCCAGCCACGGGAGTTGTCATGCGTGCCATCGTCGTTTCCGCACCCGGCGATTCGTCGGCGCTCGAATACACCGAGCTTCCCGACCCGGTTCCGGCCCCCGGCGAAGTGCTGATCGAGGTCGCGGCGAGCGGAGTCAACTTCATCGACATCTACCACCGCGAAGGCCGGTACCCGCTGCCGGTGCCGTTCGTCCCCGGATCCGAGGGGGCGGGAAGAGTGGTCGCGGTCGGCTCCGACGTCACCGGGATCTCGGTCGGAGACCTGGCCGGCTGGGCGAGTGTGCGTGGCAGCTACGCCTCGCTGGCCGTCGTCCCGGCCACCAAGGTCATCCCGCTGCCCGAGGGGCTGTCACCCGACCTGGCGGCGGCGGTCCTGCTGCAGGGGCTCACCGCGCACTACCTCACGCACTCGACGTACGCGGTGAAGGAAGGCGACGACGTGCTGGTCCACGCCGCCGCTGGCGGGGTGGGACTGCTCCTCACCCAGATCGCCAAGCTACGCGGCGCCCGGGTGATCGGGACGGTGTCCGCCACCGAGAAGGAGAAGCTCGCCCGTGACGCCGGGGCGGACGAGGTGCTCCGGTACGAGAGCTTCGCCGAGGCCGTCCGCGAGATCACCGGCTCGGGCGTCCATGTCGTGTACGACGGGGTCGGCGCCGCCACGTTCGACGGCTCGGTGGCGGCGCTGCGCCCGCGCGGCATGATGGCGCTGTACGGCGCGGCCAGCGGCCCGGTGCCGCCGGTCGATCCGATGCGGCTCCACGACGCCGGATCCCTCTTCCTCACCCGGCCGACGCTCGGCCACTACACCGCCACCCGCGCGGAGCTTCTCGAACGGGCGGGCGACGTGCTCGGCTGGGTCGCCTCGGGTGACCTGAAGGTGCACGTCTCGCGGCGTTACCCGCTGGCCGAGGCCCGCCAGGCGCACGACGACCTGGAGTCCCGCCGCACCACCGGCAAGCTCCTGCTGATCCCTTAGCGGTCGGCTCCTGAAGTCCATCGGGGGTTGATGCCTGACCACCGGAATCGGTCGAGATCTTCAGCAGGATCTGGCGTGGAACCCCTGGCCTTCAGGCCTGGGAGGAAACGACAGCGCGGGAGGGCCTCCAAGGCCCGAGCGGTGTAGTAACGGAGAGAATTTCGCTCAGGCGTTCCCATCCGCCGGTGTGGACTGCTACCGTTGCCATCGCGGTAACGGGATTGAAGGCACCCAGCTT
>JBIOWF010000368.1:0-42073 GCA_044868295.1 Microtetraspora sp.
TCCGACAACCGCTCCACCACCAACACCCCGACACCCTCAGACCACCCCGTACCATCCGCACCCTCCGCAAACGACTTACACCGGCCATCAACCGCCAACCCCCGCTGACGACTGAACTCCACAAACATCCCCGGGTTCGCCATCACGGTGACGCCCCCTGCCAACGCCAGCGTGCACTCACCGCGGCGCAGCGACTCCACCGCCAGATGCAACGCCACCAACGACGACGAACACGCCGTGTCGATCGTCACGGCGGGCCCCTCCAACCCGAACGTGTACGCCACACGGCCCGACGCGACGCTCGGCGTCGTCCCCGTCAGCAGGTGGCCTTCGAACCCCTCCGGCGCGGCGTGCAGGGGAGCGGCGTAGTCCTGCGGGACAGCACCGACGAACACCCCCACGTTCTTGCCACGCAGCGACACCGCATCGATCCCGGCCCGCTCCAACGCCTCCCACGACGTCTCCAGCAACAACCGCTGCTGCGGATCCATCGCCAACGCCTCACGCGGCGAAATCCCGAAAAACCCGGCATCGAAGTGCGCCGCGTCGTACAAGAACCCGCCCTCACGGACGTACGAACGCCCCGAACGCTCAGGATCCGGGTCGAACAACGCCCCCAGATCCCAACCCCGATCGGTCGGAAAGCCCCCGATCGCGTCCCCACCCGAAGCCACGAGCTCCCACAGATCCTCAGGCGAGGCCACCCCACCCGGATACCGGCACGCCATCCCCACGATCGCGATCGGCTCGCGGTCGCGCTCCTCCACCTCCCGCAGCCGCTGCCGTGTCTCGTGCAGTTCGACGGTCACCCGCCGCAGGTACTCCACCAGTTGGTCGTTATCCGTCATCCGCCCGCTCCCCGAGTCCGTCCCGCCGTGCGTCATCCGAGTTCCCCATCGATAAAGCTCAGAAGTTCGTCCACCGAAGCCGTTCGCAGCCGCCCGGCGACCTCGTCCGCCGACGGCGCCTCCGCCCACGCCGCCACCTGACCGGACAGCGCCGACATACGGGCGGCGATCTCCGCACGCTCCGCAGCGTCGGCAGGTGGATCGTTGAGCGCCTCGGCCAGCCGGTCGAGCATCGTCCTCAGAGGGTCGGGCGGCCGCAGTTCCGCGCGCAGGCGCTCGGCCAAGAGCGCGGGCGTGGGGTGGTTGAACACCACGGTGACCGGTAGGCGCAGCCCGGTGGAGGCGGCGAGTCGGCTGCTCAGCTCGACCATCAGCGGCGAATCGAACCCGAGTTCCGCGAACGTCGGCGTCATGTCCACCGCGCCCGAGTCGTGGTGCCCGAGCAATGCCGCCACCTGCGTCCGCACCAGCTCGACGGGATCCGGGGGCGCCTCATCGACAGCCCGTGCGACCTCGTCCCGCTCCTTCGCGGGCAGATCCGCAACGCGCTCGCTCGTGTCCAGCCAGTGCCGTTGCCGCTGGAACGCGTAGGTGGGCAGGTCGACCACCTGGGCGCCGGTCCCCGCGAAGTACCGATCCCAGGCGACCGTGGACCCGGCGGCGTACGCCTCGGAAAGCGAGGTGAGGAATCGGTCCAGCCCACCTTCACCCCGGCGCAGCGTTCCCAGTACCGCCGCCTCCGGCACGGTGTCCTGCACCCCTCCGGTGAGGACCGGGTTCGGGCTCACCTCGACGAGAACCCCACATTCGGTCGTCCGTACGGCCTGAGCGAAGCGGACCTGGTACCGCAAGTTCCGATACCAGTACTCGGCGGTCAACTCCTCACCGGCCAACGGGCCCCCCGTGACCGTCGAGTGGAACGGCACCCGAGTGGCGACGGGACGAATCGGGGCGAGTGCCTCTAACATCTCCGCGCGAACGACCTCGACCTGGTGCGAGTGTGAGGCGTAGTCGATCGCCACCCGGCGGGCGCGCACCCCCTCCGCGTCGTATCGCTCCTGCAGAGCCACCAGCGCGTCGAGGTCACCTGACACCACGGTCGAGCCGGGCCCGTTCACGGCGGCGATCGTCAGGCCATCGGGCAACTGCTTCACGACGTCCTCGACCGGGAGCACGATCGAGAGCATCCCGCCACGATGGGCGAGTCTCATCAGCAGTCGGCTGCGCAGGGCGACGATGCGCGCGGCGTCAGACAGGGTGAGCGCGCCCGCGACGTAGGCGGCGGCGACCTCTCCCTGGCTGTGCCCGACGACCGCCGATGGCCTTACCCCAGAGGACTCCCACAGGGTGGCGAGCGACACCATCACCGCGAACAGCGCGGGCTGCACAAGATCGGAGTGCTCCAACGTGTCCGGGTCGTCCAGGGCGTCCAGCAACGGCCGGTCGAGGTAGGGCGCGAAGGCGTCGGCGCACTCGTTCATATGCTCGCGGAAGACCGGCGAGCTCTCCAGGAGAGGCACCGCCATACCCGTCCACTGCGACCCCTGCCCCGGGAATATGAACGCGACCCCGTCTCGGGGTCCGGCGCCGCCTTCCACGAGGCCCGGAGCGGGCTGCCCGGCGGCGAGGGCGGCGAGTCCGCGCTCGAACCCGGCGCGGTCGGTGGAGAGAAGCACGGCCCTGCGGTCGAAGGCGGTCCGTGTCGTGGCCAGGGAGAGTCCGATGTCGAGGTCGCGAGCCGGGTGCTCGCGCAGCTGGTCGAGAAGTCGTCGTGCCTGGTCGCGGAGCGCTTCTCGGCTCCGCCCCGACAGTGCCCACGGAACCGGCCGGGACGCTATGTCTGCGCCGGGCTGGGGATCCGGCGGCGCGGAGCGGAGGGCGGGCGGTTCCGCGAGGACGAGATGGCAGTTCGTGCCTCCCATCCCGAACGAGCTCACCCCCGCAATCAGCGGACGGTCCGGCTCCGGCCACGGCCCCGTCTCGGTCTGGACGCGTAGTCCCAGCTTGTCCAGCGGAATATGCGGGTTGGGACGCTCGAAGTGGAGACTGGGAACAAGCTGCCTGTTCCTGATGCACAGGACCGTTTTGATCAGGCCCGCTATCCCGGCGGCCCCTTCGAGATGCCCGATGCCGGTCTTGACCGACCCGACCCGTAACGCGGTGGTATCACCTCGGCCGAAGACCGTCCCCAACGCCATGGCCTCAATGGGGTCGCCCACGAAGGTTCCGGTGCCGTGCAACTCGACATGCTGCACATCGGCGGCCCGGACCCCGGCCCGGGCGTGCGCCCGCCGGATGACGTCCGCTTGCGCCTCCTGGTCGGGTGTGGTGAGCGTCTCGCCCCCACCATCGTTGTTGACCGCGCTGCCGAGGATCACGCAGTGGATCCGGTCACCGTCGGCGAGTGCCTCCTCAAGCGGCTTGAGCACGACCACTCCGCCGCCCTCGCCACGCGCGTATCCGTCGGCATCGGCGTCGAAGGTGGCGGACCGGCCACTGGGCGACAGCCCTCCGAACGCCGCCGACGTGACGGCGCTGCCCGGATCGAGCACCAGGTTCACCCCGCCCACCAGAGCCACGTCACATTCACCGCGCAACAGACTCTCGACCGCGAGATGGATGGCGACCAGCGACGACGACTGTCCCGTGTCCACTACCAGACTGGGGCCCCGTAACCGGAGAACGTAGGAGATCCGGTTCGCGAGCACCGCGCGGTGCAGACCACTCATCGCGTACGGCGATCCGGTTCCTGCGGCGTACCGCTGGGCGAGCGCGGCGTAGTCGTCCCACATCGCCCCGACGAAGACGCCGGTACGGCTGCCCTGGCACCGGTCGGGCACCACCCGGGCGTCCTCCAGTGCTTCCCAGCTCAGTTCGAGGAGCAGCCGCTGGCGCGGTTCCATGGTTGCGGCCTGCCGGGCCGAGATGCCGAAGAAGTCCGCGTCGAACCGGTCGACGTGGTCCAGCCAGCCGCCCCGCCGCGTGTACGCCGGCGCGTTGGCGAAGCCCGGCTCAGCGTCCCACCGTTCGTCCGGCATGTCCGCCACAGCGTCCACGCCATCGCGTAACAGCTTCCAGAACGCTGCCACATCTGCTGCCTTCGGAAGGCGGCAGGCCATACCGACGACCGCTACCTTGCCCTGTCCCCCGTACCCAGTCATCAGAGACCGACAGCGACGATCAGGATGTAGCAGGCCGCGGCCCCGTCAATCACGGGATACGGCGAGAAGCCCCGGGCCTGGGCGAGAAACAGCAGAATTAGCACGCGTTTGGCGCCGACTTTGTCCGACAGCACTCCGAAGAGCAAGGACGCAGCGAATCCCGGCAATGCCGCGGCTGAACTTACTATACCGATCTCGGCGGGCCGATGGCCCGGTGACCTTCTTGAAGTACAGGACGCTTCCGCTGAGGAAGACTCCTCGCCCGATCGCGTAGGCCAGGTTGACGGTCCCCTCAATCCGCTCACCCCTTCCCCCAGGTCGCAGGGAAGAGGGAATTCCACGAAGTCAATATGTGTCGGCCACACATCGCGGCAGGAATTATAGCGATCAGCAACCAACATGTACGGCACTCGAGAATTCTCCCAACCCCCGTTGGCGGCCGACCATGAAACACAAGCCCAGAGAATGGAAACCAGGCTGGTCAAGCCAGATATTGATATCAGAGACTAAGTAACGAAACCAGAATTAGTCAAGGCCAATGTCATGGCGCGCGTGTAAACTACGATTCAGCATGTCGGCAGCTACATTGTGTGATGTTCACAGGTCACCGGCTCTCTTGCCGTCATATGAACGGCATGTTTTGGCCCTGCTGTTCATTTGGCTGAGTACCTGACACGGACGCCACTCGCGATAGGACCGGGATAGCCGACAGGATCAGCGCACCGTCGTGCCCGACGCGCTGCGGCGGCGGGCCGACGGTGACGGTGCGGCCGACCTCGCCGATTTGACCGGCCGGAGCTTCGCCGTCGTCGCGGAGGCCCTCAACCGCGACCGGTGACCGGTTCGCTGGCAGACTTGGGCGTCGTGGAATCGCAGGAGAAACCAGTCCCGGACCCTGCTCCCGGTCGAGGAGGTGATCGGCCTGCGCACCGGCGAGGAGACGATCACGCGCTCCTGGGACCGGAGTCGAGGTCGACCTGGTGACGCATGATCTGGTCAAGTTCTGCCGCCTGCTGCTGCAACGCAACGGATACGTCCTTGAGCAACTTCTGTCGCCGCTGGTCGTGGCGTCCTCGCCGGTGCACGAGGAGCTGACCGCCCTGGCACCGGACTGTGTGACGCGCAACCACGCGCATCACTACCTCGGTTTCGCGCGGACCCAGTGGCGCCTGTTCGGCAAGACGGGAAAGCTCAAACCGCTGCTCTACACGTTCCGCGTCCTGCTCACGGGGGTGCGGCTCATGCGGACCGGCGAACTCGTCGCCGACATCACCCGTCTGTACGGCGACGCCCCGCCGTACCTGCCGGAGCTGGTGGACGCGAAACGCTCCGCCGAGCACGGCGGCCTGCCGGCGGACGCCCCCGATGCGGAACGGCTCACGCGGGACGTCCTGCGGCTCACCGGCGATCTCGAACAGGCGAGGGACATTTCCACGCTGCCGGAGATCGCGACCGCGGGTGAGGCCTTGCACGACCTCGTCATCCGTACGCGGCTGGGGTCATAGAGCGGCCATGGTCCGCCAAGGAAAGTCGCTGGTCCGGATCACGCCCACCACCTGGGGACCCGTCGCGACCGGCGGCTTCCCGGCCCGCCTCGCCTGACCGATTCACCGGTGGCGCCACGCCGGGCTTGACCCGAGACCGATACACCGCGCATCCATGCCGAGATCGGCCACGACCGATTCACAGATAGGCGTCGATGCCGAGCTTGACCGCGACGAGCAGGCCGCAGACGGCTGCGGCGATGCGGAGTGTCTGTCCTGGAAGCCGCCGGGCGATGCCGGGGCCGAGCCAGCCGCCGAGGAGGAAACCGGCCGCGAGTGGCGCGGCGGCCGCCCACTGCACCGGCCCGAAGAGCGCGAATCCGATCGCGGCCACGCCGTTCGCCAGCGCGGAAACGACGTTCTTGATGGCGTTGACCCTGACCAGCGGCTGGTCGAGCACGGATGTGAGAACCGCGAGCATGATGATCCCGCCCGCGGCGCCGAAGTAGCCGATGTAGACGGCGACGGTGAACAGTGCCGCACGTGTGATCCACCCGTGCTCGTCTCCCAGCCTTCTCGTCACCCGTTCGGGGTTACGCGGGCTCAGGAGCAGCAGCGAGGCGGCCGCGATCAGCCACGGCGCGATGGCTTCGAATGTCCCGGACGGTGTCGCCAGCAACAACGCGGCGCCGGTCGCGCCGCCGAGCGCGGTCACCCAGCCCAGGCGCAGGACCCGCCTGCCCTCCCCTGTGAGCTCCGGCCGCGATCCGGCCACCGCACCCATGCCGGTGAAGACCAGGGCGACGGTGTTGGTGACGTTCGCGCTCAACGGAGGCAGGCCGAACGCCAGCAGAGCCGGGTAGGAGACGATCGACGCCAGGCTGACCACCGTGCTGACCACCCCCGCCAGCACTCCCACGCCGATCAGACCCAGAACTTCAGCGACGACCACAGACGCAACCCAACCACACGGCTTTTGTCATGATCCGCTGTGCCCCCCGCGAGTCCTCCGGCGGAAAGCGCGATCGCACCTGACGTCGGCCCGTGGTCGCGTCGGCTACCGCTCTGTCGATCGCCACGCTGAGACCGATGAGAGCGGGCAATTGAAGATCGCGGTCATGTCGCGTGGGGCATCATGCCGGTCGTCTCCGGCGCGGTGGAGTACATCCGCGCCTGCAGGGTGTACAGGTCGGCGTAGCGTCCGCCGGCCGCCAACAGCTCGTGGTGGGTGCCCTCTTCGGCGATCCGCCCCTCGTGCAGCAGGTAGATCCGGTCGGCGTTGCGCACGCTGGCGAGCCGATGGGTGATCAGGATGACCGTGCGTCCGCCCGCGATCCGGCGCATCGTCTCATACACGGCGTACTCCGCCTTGGCGTCCAGCGGTGCGGTCGGCTCGTCCCAGATCAGAAGGGGACCGTCGCGGAACAACCCGCGGGCGACGGCCAGCCGCTGCCACTGGCCGCCCGACAGCTCACGGCCACCGGTGAACTCCCTGGACAGGAGGGTGTCCCAGCCGTGGGGCAGTCCCTCGACGACCTCGGTGGCGGAGGCCAGGTCGGCCGCGGCCCGCAGCGCCGCGTCACCGGGATCCTCCCTGTCGTGGCGCCCCACCCGCACGTTCGCCCTGGCGTCGTGCGGCCACCTGACCGGATGCTGCAGGACCATGACGACGCGGTCGGCCACGCTCTCGGGATCCAGTTCGGCCACGTCGTGCCCGTCCCAGCTGACCGTGCCGTACGTCGGGCGGTACAGGCCTGAAATGATCTTCGCCAGGGTGCTCTTGCCCGAGCCGTTCTCGCCGACGAGGGCGATGGTCTGGCCCGCCTGGACGCTGAGGTCGACGTCGCGCAGCGCGAGCCGCCCGTTCTCACCACCCGGATAGGCGAAGCCGACACCGCGGAGCGTGATCCGGCGCGGCTCGGCCGGCGCGGGCAGGCCGCCCGGGGAAGGTCGCCGGATCCGGGCGTCCGCCAGGAACGCCTCGTAGTCGCCGACATAGAGCGCCTGCTGGAAGAGCTGGTTGGCGGCGAGCACCAGCCGGCCGAGCGCCGCGGTGGCGGCCCTGACCGCGATCACCGCGGTCCCGGCCACGGCCAGCGGAATCCAGCCCACGTTCAGCAGCAGTGCGAGCGCGAGCAGCGTGGCACCGGTGGCCACGCCGGTGAGCGCCCGGCCCGTGGTGCTGGTGCGGGTCTGCGCCACGGCCACGCGGATTTCCTCGTCGCGCAGCACGTCGGCCACCTTGCGATAGTCGTCCAGCACGAAAGCCTGCGCCTGGCAGGCCCGCAGCTCGGCGGCCGGCTCGCGCTCGGTGGCGAGGTCGGCGAGCATCATGACCCTGCGGTTGAGGGTCACCAGGCGGCTCGTCCCCTCGTATCCCTGCCGGGCCGCCCGCAGTACGGCCCAGCCCTCGGGCAGCACGCTCACGGCGAGCAGCGCGAGCAGGACCGGATGGAGGACGCCGAGCCCGGTGGCGGCCGCGGCGACCGCGAAGAGCGCGCTGATCAGCTCGACCACGTTGCCCGTGGCGCGACCAAGGTAGAAGAGACCGCGGTCACGGGCACGGTGCATCCGGTCGTAGAAGGACGAGTCGTCGAAGGCGGCCAGCTCGACGTGCAGGCTCGCGGCGAGTAGCCGCTCCTCGGCCACCCTGCGCACGGCCGGTTCGAGCCGGGCCTGAGCCAGCGACACTCCGGCGTCAACGGCTCCCCGCACCGCGTATACGGCGGCCAGCAGCGTGAGCCCGGGCATCGCGGCCAGGACCCGCTCCGCCGTCGGGCCCGTCGTGAGCAGTTCCTCGAAAACGCCGGTGGTGGCCAGCAGCCCGGACACTGTCGCCACGCCCGACACCGCCAGGAGCGCGAGGATGGCCAGCGCCTGCCGGCGACCGGCCCGCCAGATGATGCCGATGACGGGCCGGGTGGTTCCCGGTAGGCGCCGGATCATCCGCAACGGTCCGCCGCCGCGATCGGGATCTTCCAACCGCCAATAAGGAGAGGTCATCTCCTGATCGTCGGAACTCAGGAGAGGCTCACCCCTCCGGGTCAGGCAGCAGGACGGAGGGGAGCCCGCTGTCCGGGTGCATGCGCAGCAACTGGTAGGCCACGCCGCCCACACCGGGCAGCAGCCCCGGCGTGAAGGCGTTCCTGGCCAGGCCGCTGATGGGACCGTACTCCTCAAGAGTGCCGAGAATGTGCGCGCTCAGCGTCTCCCGGTCCAGCCCCTCGGGCGCCGGCCCGGCCTCCATCGCGTGTGCCAGCACTTCCCAGCTGCCCAGGTCCCCGTGGCAGAGCGTGTGGTTCCATCCGAAGCCGTCGGCCCAGCACCCGGCGGCGGCGCGGCGAAGCACGTCCTCCCACTGCGGGCCGCCGCCACGCGCCAGCCGGTCGGCCGCGACGACGCCGATGCCGCCCGCGCCGTGACACCACGCCGCCGCGATCACGCCGGGCCGGCCGACCTCCCTCATGTCCCGCCAGCCGCGCTCCTTCGGGTCGTAAAGAGACTCCTCGAACGCGAACGCGCGGTCGGCGAGCACGCCGAACGCCGGGGACGAGGCCGTCGCCTCGGCGGCATCGGCGAGACGGGACAGCGCCCAGCCGATCCCGGTGGCGCCGTGCGCGAGCCCGCCGAGGCCGTTCGGGTACTTGCCGTTGGCCCAGTACGCTCCCGACTCCGTGGGCGTGGCGAGTGCGGCCAGCCGTTCGCCGATCGCGAAGGCCATGCCCGACCAGCGCTCGTCTTTCGTGCACTCGGCCAGACGAAGCAGCGGCACGACGGCCCCCGCCATCCCTGTCAGCAGGTCGTAGGTGTCGTCCGCCGCCACCGCCTCGGGAATCCGCTCGGCCAGCGCGCACGCCCTGGCGATCGCCTCGGAGCCGGCGACGCCGAGCCCGCGCAACAGCAACCAGCCCCAGATGCGCGAGCCGAGCCCGACGTAGCCTCCCGGCGGTTCCGGGCGGACCTTCGGCCCGCCACGGGCCAGCTCCTCCGCGTCCCTGTCCTCGGCCGTCGTGATGGTCCGCAGCACGTCGGCCAGCAGCGGTTCCAGCCCCGGCACCTCGTCGGCCCTGCCCTGCCCGGCCTCCGCAAGGTAGGCCGCCGCCAGGACGGCCACGCCGTAAGCTCCGCCGTACATGTCGGGGGACAACGCCTGCACGGACCATCCGGTGGGGTTGAGCACCGGCGTGATCCACGTGACGGTGCCGTCCCCGCCGTGGACCGACGACTCCAGCAGTCCGCCGGCGATCGCGGCCGCCACCTCGCGCCGCCGCCGGTCCAGGTCGTCCTTCCGCGGCCGGGTGGCGACCATCCGCTTCTCGGCGGGCAGCCACCCTTCATTGAGATAGGCGCTGACCAGCGCCGCCTGGATGACCTGGTGGTCGAGCGCGGGATCGCGCCCGCGCCAGCGCCGAAGCGCGTCGGCGACGAGATCGCGCTGCTCGCCCCACGTGCCCCCGGGGCCGTCCAGGCATCCGACGCCCGGTGTCGTGGAGAAGAAGGGAATGTCGCCGCCCAGCAGCCCGGCCGCCTCCGCATCGATCACCTTCGGGTCGGTGGGCGCTCCCGGCAGTTTCTCGGACTGCCTGGTCAGCAGGTCGGCCGCCTTGCGCAGCCCCGCCGCCTCATCGTGGAGGGAAACCGGATGCCACAGCATCCGGCTCAGCTCCGCGTACGTCTCCGTGGCGCGCAGGACCACGCGGATCGGGCACGTGGCGAAGCCCGCGAGCAGCGGCTCCAGCTCTCCCGCCCGGTCCAGGCCGTCAAGGCGATCGGACAGCTCGGTGTATCCGGACAGGACCAGGTCCCAATAGCTGCCCAGCACCGGATCGGGACTCGGATGGTTGGCCGACGCCGGCACTTCGATCCGCTCCATGCCCACCCTGGCCAGGTCGGTCCCGGCGTCGAGGATGACCGGCATGTCGGCGATCGGCTGCTGGCCGGGCAGGGCGCCGACGGCGGACACGTCGAATCCGCGCCAGCCCAGTGATTGGCCCCGCCCCGGAAGGAGGCCGGTGCGCAGCACCGACTCACCGAGCAGCTCGGCCGCCCGGTCGACGGCGAGGCCGTAACCGGTGGGTTGGACGGGGGCCTGCGGGGTGAACAGCGTCTCGCAGTCGACCACGACAGGCACGGGACCGGCCGCGATGAGGTTCTCCGCGTGCAGATCGCTGCCGCCGATCAGGCGCATCAGCGCCAGCCAGTGCCCGATTCCGCGATAGAAGCAGCACAGCTCGGCGTCATCCGAGCAATAGCGATGCTGGACGTGCTCGGCCCAGCCGTACCCGTCACGCGTGATCACCTCCGGCACCCGGATGCGAGTCGCAGCGGGATGGTCGGGCAGCAGGTGTGAGATCAACCGCGCCAGCGCGGCGTCGACATCCAAGCGGCGCGGCTTGTAGACCACGCGGCCGTCCGTGCCTTCCAGCAGGGCGACGGTCTGTCCACCGCGATGGCTGTCACCGGCGCCGAACTCGACGCGAACCAGCTCACCCGTCATGCCGTCCGGCAGCTGGGCCAGCTCGTCCCTGTCGGCGGCGAACCTGTGCGCCAGCGCCTCCGCCGCCGCGCACCTGTTGTCGATGATCGTGGCGAGCCTGGGCAGCATCGTCGGATAGTGCTCGGTCAGCGATCGCCAGAACTCCGGCGTCGCCGACAGCTCCTTCCACTCCTGCCATCGCTCCTGCGAGTCGGCCCCGGACAATTGGCCCCTGATCCTGGCCGCGTTGAGTTCCAGCACCAGGACCCGGTTGACCTTGCGCCGCAAGGTCTCGTCCAGCGCGGCGGCGGCGCCCTCGTGCAGAGCGCGCCGCTCCGCCTCGCCGAGACCGGTGACCGACCCCAGCCGGGCAGCCAGCGCGGTCAACGCCGGTTCAGTCAGGTGGTCCAAGGAGGGATCAAAGTCACCGGTCACGTCGTCACTCCTTCCTGGTCAGCAGCACAGCCTCGTGCGGGAATTCGTGCAGTCGGTCCCGCAGTAGTTGTTCGTCCGCGGATAAATCATGGTGATCTCGGACTCGGCGTAGGCACCGCCCGTGAGCAACGGACCGGCCGGGTTGTCCCAGCCCTCGACCGGGTCGGATCCGCTGCGCCAGGCAGCGATGATCTCTTCTGCGCGGTCAAGTGTGTCGGGCATCTTGACTCCCTCTCTCGACTGACTGTCGCGATCTACGCTATCCAGCCAAATCTGCACTTTGACCGGCAAAAGCCTGGATGTGTCATTTAACACATTTGACACACGGGTGTAATTTTGTGGCCGAAGCTGAACCGCAGCCTTCGCGCAGATCGCGTATAACCCATGGGCACCGGCCGAGAATATGGGGAACGGCCAGGTCAAGTGGCTGGTGCACCACATCGCAGCCTGGCCGTCCACGCATCTCTAATTACCATGGCCAGGGATATAGGACGGCGAAAATGGGCACCTAACCCCTAACCGGAATAAGCGAACCGGCGATATGACACAGCTCGTCCGGGGGCTCGTGAACCCAGCCGCCAGCGGCACAGCCGCCCTCGCGGAGGGGATATTTCTGTGGGAGGAACCATGACCGTGACCCAGACGACGGGCGCATCCCGCGAGGGCACGTCCGGCAAGACGCGCACCGCGACGCGCGAGAAGGCTTCCACCACGAGCAGCGGCACGACTTCTTCGCGCAAGCGGTCCACCGGTACCACCACCGGTCAGGCTCGCAGGAGCAGCTCCAGCGCGACCGCGACCTCGACGCGTTCGGGTACTTCCGGCACCAAGGCGACCCCGGCGCGCGCCCGATCCACCAGCACGTCAACCACCCCAACCCGCTCCAGATCCACCAGCGCCAAGACCACCCCCGCACGCGCCCGATCCACCAGCGCGTCAACCACTCCGACGCGCTCCAGATCGACCGGCACGTCAACGACCCCAACGCGCTCCAGGTCCGCGAGTACCTCCACTTCCGCACGGAAGACGACAGCCGGCACCGCGACATCCGCACGGAAGACGACAGCCGGCACCGCGACGTCCACGCGGAGGAGAACGTCCGGCACCACGACCACCACGCCGACGCGGAGAAGGACCTCGACCACCACCGCGAGGAAGGCGGCCGCCACGACCGGCACAGCGGAGCCCACAGCCGCGGCGACGGCACCCGCTCGCGCGCGGCGGCCCTCCCCCCTGATGAGCCTCGACCTGCCGTTCATCAGCCTCCAGGTGCAGGCCCCGGAGATGAAGATGCCGCACGTCGAGATGCCGGGCATCAACCGGGCAGAGCTCGGCCACGCGGTGGACATCGCCAAGACATTCCTTCCGCCGCCGGAGCGCCTCGTCTACTACGGCGGGCTCGGGGCGCTCGCGGTGCTGGGATTCATCGAGTGGCCGGTCGCGGCCGCGATCGGCGCGGGAACGATGATCGCGCAGCGGGCACGCGGCGCCGAAAAGGCCTGGGCGGGCCTCCTCCCGCCGACCACGACCCGCCCATCCGCGCGGAGAACCACGACGCGCCGCACGCGGACGGCCACAAGGCGCACGGCGAGCGCATGATCGACGCGATGGGGCCGCGTGCCGACGCGGCCTCATCGCTGTTTTCCGTCTGAGGATTCCAGTTACCGGAGGCGTTATGCGGTTGTTCGGTGGGCTCTCCACTGACGCGCTGCTGGGCGTGTTGCCCGAACCGGTCCGGAGCCTGCTGCCGATCGGGCGCCGGACGCAGGAGTGTCCGGGCGGAGTGCGCATCGAGCTGCGGAACATCGGAGGCCCCGGGAGCGAGGAGGCCGCCCGCCGTCTCGAAGAGCGGCTGCGCGCGGTGGGCATGGCGCGGGCGGAGGTGAACGGCACCCTCGGCAGTGTGTTCGTCGGGTGCGACCCGGCCACGGTCGACATGGAGAAGCTGGTCGCCATCGTCGAGGAGGTCGACGGGGACCACGAGACCACCGACAAGCCTTGGGCGCGCGACGCCGTGGAGCAGCACGCGAGAGCGGCGCTGCATCTCGGCGGGAGCCTCATCGGAGCCGGGGTGGCGGTGGCCGGCCATGTCACCCAGGCGCGGCTGCTGCCCCCGATCGTTCCCGCGCTCGTCAGCCTGGTGGAGCACGCGCCGCGGATCCGCCGCGAGCTGGAACGGCGCGTCGGCGTGCCCGCCGCGGACACGCTCTTCGCGACGACGCGGCTCGTCACGCATACGCTGGCCATACGGCCGACGGCGCTGCTCATCGACTCGATCGCGGCGGCCGGCCGGTTCGTCGACACCCACGCGGGCCGCCGGGCGTGGGCCCTGTGGGAGGAGGAGTTCGCCTCCCGGAAGGGGGCGTACCGGCATGTCCGGACGCCTGTGGCACCACGCTCGGCGCCGCTGCCGTCCGGCCCTGTCGAGCGGTACGCCGACGCGGTCGGCCCGGGCGCGCTCGCGGCATACGGCCTGACCACCATCCTCAGCCACAGCCGGCAGCGGGGGCTGTCCGTGCTCATCACGGGGACGCCCAAGGCGGCGCGCCTCGGCCGGGAGACGTTCACCGGCGCGGTCGCGCGCGCTCTGGCCGGCCGCGGCATGGTCGTGCTCGACCGCCACGCCCTGCACCGGATGGACCGCGTCGACACCGTCGTGATCGACTCCGCGACGCTCGTCACGAAAGCATGGTCGATCGACGGCGTCGTACCGCTCGACTCCGGCCTGGGTGTCGACGAGCTGCACGCGCGGCTCTACACGCTGCTCGACCTCACCGACCCCTCGCGCCGCAGGGAAGACGACGGATGGGTGGCCAAGCCGTTCTCCGGCACGCGTCTCCCGGCTCAGGTGGCGCGGTGGCGGGCGGAGGGGGTGCGGACCGTCTCCGTGTCGAGGCACGGAAAGAGGGTCGCCCTGGTCGGGCTGGTGCCGGAGCTCCATCCCCTGGCCGAGGCCGTGGTCGCCGCCCCTCAGGGCAGTTGCACGGTGCTCGTCGCCGGAGGCGAGGCGTGGCTCGGCAGGCGGCTGGGCGTCGGCCAGATCCCCGACGGCGGGCCTCGGCTCGCCGCCTCGGTTCGCATGTTGCAGGCCGAGGGGCACGGCGTTGCAGTGGTGTCGCGGCGCTCCCGCGCGGCGCTGCGCCAGGCCGACCTCGGCATCGGCGTGGGAGCCAGGTCGGCGGGGCGCGTGCCGTGGGACGCCGATGTGATCGGCGAGCCCGACGCGGTCCACCTGCTGCTCCGCTGCCTGCCACTCGCCCGGCAGGCGAGCGAGCAGAGCGTGCGCGTGGCCGCGGCGGGCGCGATCATCGGGGCGGGGCTGGCGTTCCTCGGTCCCGACGCCACGGCGCTGCGGCGGGCCCACCTCGTCAGCGACTGCACGTCACTGGCCGCCCTGGCGGCCGGAGAGTGGACGGGACGCCACGCCGGACGCGGGGGCCCGCCGATCAGCGCTGATCGTACGCCCTGGCACGCGATGGCGGCGCGCGATGTGCTGGCCCGGCTGCACACCTCGCCGGGCGGCCTGGCCGAGTCGGTGGCGGCCAGCCGTAGGACGGCGGCCGAACAGCCGATCCCCACCGGCCCCGAGTCTTTGGTGCGCGCTTCCGTGGAGGAGCTGGCCAACCCGCTCACTCCGGTTCTCGCGGCGGGCGCGGGCGTCTCCGCCGCCGTCGGTTCGGCGCTCGACGCGGTGCTGATCACGGGTGTGATGCTCGTCAACGCTCTCCTCGGCGGGGCCCAGCGCCGCGACGCCGGCCGGGCGCTGCAACGCCTCACCCAGATAACCGCCGTCCAGGTACGGCTGCGCCGCCCCGACGGCGCTCAGGGAGGGGTGGCGGACGACCTCGTGCCGGGCGATGTGATCGAGCTGCGCGCGGGCGACGCCGTACCGGCGGACGGAAGGCTCTTCAGAGCGGCCGGTCTGGAGATGGACGAGTCGACACTCACCGGTGAGTCGCAGCTTGTCGCCAAGTCCGTCACACCGACGGCCGCCCCCGCCATCGCGGACCGCAATTCGATGGTCTACGAGGGCACCACCGTCGCCGCCGGGCACGGCCTGGCCGTGGTCGTGGCCACGGGAACCGCGACCGAGGCCGGCCGTACCGCCACTCTCGTCGGCGACGGACCGCCGCCAAGCGGCGTGGAGCTGCGGCTTCGCACGCTGAGCCGCCGGATCCTGCCCGTCGCGATCGGCTCCGGGGTCGTCCTGATGGCGATCGACCTGCTGCGCGGCGCGTCGCTGTCCGCGGCGCTGGCCCCCGCGGTGAGCCTGGCCGTCGCCGCGGTCCCCGAGGGGTTGCCTTTCGTCGCCACCGTCGCCGAGCTCGCCGCGGCCAAACGGCTGTCGGCGCGCAACACGCTGGTGCGCAACCCGTCGACGATCGAGGCGCTCGGCCGGGTCGACGTCCTGTGCTTCGACAAGACCGGGACGCTCACGGAAGGACACATCAGCCTGCGCCGGGTCTCGGACGGGCTGCTCGACAGCGACGTGGACGGGCTGAAGCCCGGCCTGCGGCAGATCGTCGGCGCGGCGCTGCGGGCGGGGCCTCGGTTCGAAGGTGGCCGGGCCATCCCGCATCCCACGGATCGTGCCGTGGTGGAGGGGGCGGAGCGGCTCGGAGTGACGCCACGGGACGGGCTGGGCGAGTGGGAACGGATCGACGAGTTGCCCTTCGAACCCGGACGCGGCTATCACGCGGTCCTCGGGCTGTCTGAGGCGGGGCATCTGCTCAGCGTCAAGGGCGCGCCCGAGGTCGTGCTCACCCGCTGCGCCACCGTGCTTCGCGGGGAGAAGACCGCGCCTCTCGACGAGGACGCCATGCGGGAGCTGGAGCGGGAGGTGGACAGACTCGCCCTGCAGGGTTTCCGCGTGCTGGCCGTGGCCGAGCGGGCGGCCTCCAGCCGCGCCGACCTGGACGAGTCCCGGATCGACCGGCTGAACTTTCTCGGCTTCCTCGGCCTGGCCGATCCAGTACGGCCGACGGCCAAGCAGAGCGTCGAGGGGCTGATCAGGGCCGGGGTCCGGGTCATCATGATCACTGGAGACCATCCGAGCACGGCCGAGGCCATCGCGGCCGAGGTCAACGCCTTGAACGGGCAGCGGATCATGACCGGCCCCGGGATGGACCGGCTCGACGACGACGCGCTGGCCGAGGAACTGCGGGAGGTCGCGGTGTTCGCCCGGGTCACCCCGGCGCACAAGGCGCGGATCGTTTCGGTCCTGCGGCGGTCCGGGGCGATCGTGGCGGTCACCGGCGACGGCGCCAACGACGTCCCGGCGATCCGGCTCGCCGATGTGGGGGTCGCCCTCGGATCCCATGCCACGCCGGCCGCGCGAGCCACCGCCGACATCGTGGTGACCGACAATCGCATCGAGACGATCATCGATGCGATCGTCGAGGGCAGGGCGATGTGGGGCTCGGTCCGTGAGGCGCTGGCGATCCTGCTCGGCGGCAACATCGGAGAGATCATCTTCACGCTCGGGTCCAGTCTCCTCACCGGACGCAGCGCGCTCAACGCCCGCCAGCTGCTGCTGGTGAACCTGCTCACTGACATGCTTCCGGCGATGGCGGTGGCCGTGCGGCCGCCGAGCGCCGCCAGCCCGGAGAGGCTGCTCGCCGAGGGCCCGGAGGCCTCGCTCGGGGCGGCCCTGACCCGCGACATCTACCTGAGAGCGATCACCACCTCCGCGGCGGCCACGGCCGCGTGGTTCCTCGCCCGGATGACCGGGACCCGTGGCCGCGCGGACACGGTGGGGCTGGTCGGACTCGTCGCGGCGCAGCTCCTGCAGACCCTGACGGCGGGGGGCCGGGATCGCACGGTGATGCTCGCGGCGCTGTCGTCCCTGGCCGCCCTGGGGTTGATCATCTCCGTCCCCGGTGTCAGCCAGTTCTTCGGCAGCCGCCCGATCGGCCCCCTGGGCTGGGGCATCGGCCTCGGCTGCGCGGCCGCCGCCACGGTCCTGGGCGGCGTGGCCGAGCGGGCGAGCGCGGATCGGTCACCGGCCGTTCACTGAACCGATACCCTTTGTAGGCCGTTGTATGTATATTTATGGTGCAATCTGTACCTATCGCCGGTTTCTCCCTCTGAGGTATCAAGTGTCTGAGTTCCTGGCTTCAGTGCTCGCCAAAGCGGCGTTCATGCTCCTGGAGGCCCTGATCATGCGGCTCGTCCAGTCTTTCGTCATGTCGGGACTCCGCCCGATGGGCCAGCCGGTCTGACGCGATCGTCGTGGGATAGGATCTCCCACGACAGCACCTAGGGTTCCGCCGTCGCCTCGCGCCCGCCAAGCGGGCTGACCTCCATTCGAAGAGGCACGGGTCCGGTCCGAGCGGTGCCTCGGCTCCCCTCCGATGGGGAACCGCCATCTGACGGGACAAAAGCCTGGAGGATCCCCGCTGGCGCACGCCCTGTGCGCGGGCAGCAAAGGATCCGTCGTGTCCGCAACCGCTGTCGTCCTGATCCTCCTCGCGGCCGTCGCCCACGCCGGCTGGAACATCGCCGCCAAACGCGCGAGCGGCGCCGGCACGGCGTTCGTCTGGCTGAACTCGCTCGGCTCCGCCCTGCTCTACGCCCCGCTTGGGCTCTACGTCCTGGCCACCAGCGGAACGCCCCTGACCACGGTGCTGCGCACGGTCGCGCTGGCCACGGTGCTGCACGGGACCTACTTCCTCGTGTTGCAGCACGGCTACTCGGTCGGCGACATCTCCGTCGTCTACCCGCTGGCCCGAGGCACCGGGCCGCTGCTGTCCGTGATCCTCGCCGTAGCGCTGCTCGGTGAGCGCCCCGGCGTCGGCGGGCTGATCGGCGCGGGCCTCGTCGTCGCCGGAGTGATCGTCATCGGCCTGTCCAGCGGGCGCGTCCCCACCAGTGACAACGGCCCCGGCAGCGGCCCCGGCACCGCCATCCGCACCGATCTCGGCAGTGGGGCTCGCAGTGGTCATGGCAGCGGCCGGGCCCTCCTTGGAGTGGCTTATGGGCTGGCGACCGGGGTGATCATCGCCTCCTACACTCTCTGGGACGCGCACGCCGTCACCACCTTGGCCGTGGCTCCGATTCTGCTCAGCTGGGGCACCAATGTCGGGGAAGCCCTGCTCCTCTCCCCCGTGGCCATCCGGCGGCGCGACAGGGTCGCCGAAGCCTGGCGGGCCCATTGGCGCGAGGTGCTCATAGTGTCGGTCGGCTCCCCGCTGGCGTACATCCTGGTGCTCTTCGCCATGCGGCTCGCCCCGGTGGCGCTGGTGGCGCCCGGCCGGGAGCTCAGCGTGGTGCTGGTCAGCCTGGCCGGGTGGCTGATGTTCCGGGAACCGGCCCCCTACCCTCGCCTCGTCGGCGCGGCCGTCGTCCTGGGCGGTGTCGCACTGCTCGCGCTGTCCAGATAGCGGAACCACGCAAACCGCGCCTTGAAACATGACCGCAAGCCGAAAAAGCACTACCTGCGCATTGTTCCCAACCCTACCGCCTTACTGGCGAGAACCGCTTCACATAGGACCATCCCCGCGTGCGCGGGGAGCACAAGGAAGGCAATATCTTCTGGCTTAACGACCTGGGACCATCCCCGCGTGCGCGGAGAGCACGAACGGCTTGCTCCAATAAACGACATCGCTTAGGGACCATCCCCGTGTGCGCGGAGAGCACGAGCTGTAGACCGGAGTGCGAGTCTGCTCTCCGGGACCATCCCCGCGCGGGGATGGTCCCAAGGAGAGATCAGTGATCGTCGAAGACGAGAAGTGCTCCCCGCGCACGCGGGGATACGCGTCGAAGCATGGACATAGCCCAGCGGGACGCGTTACAGGTCTAGGACGAGCTTCGGGCCGAGGCAGCGGGAGACGCAGATCATCATGGTCTCGCCGGCTGCCCGCTCCTCGTCAGTCAGCAGGGAGTCCCGGTGGTCGGGGGTACCCTCGATGACGTCCGTCTCACACGTGCCACACGTCCCCTCGCGGCAGGAGGACAGAACCTGTACGCCCGCGGCTTCCACCGCGTCGAGGATACTGGACCCGGAGGGCACGGTGAGGGCCATGCCGGAGCGAGCCAGCACCAACTCGAAGGAGGCGGCGGGCAGGTCGGAGTCGAGCTCGCGCGGCCGGAATCGCTCCACCTGGAGCGCGCCCGACGGCCACGCGCGGCACCGCTCCTCCACCGCGTCGAGCAGCGGCTCGGGGCCACAGCAGTAGACGAGCGTGTCCTCCTCGGGCGTGGCGAGGTAGGCCGCGAGGTCCAGCAGGCCTGTCTCGTCCTGGGGCGCGATCCTCACCCTGTCCCCGTACGCGGCGAGCCGGTCGAGGAACGCCATCGAGGTACGGCTCCGCCCGCCGTACAACAGGGTCCAATCCGCGCCCGCGGCCTGGGCCGCGGCGGTCATCGGCAGGATCGGCGTGATGCCGATGCCGCCCGCGACGAAGAGGTAACGCGCCGCGGGGCGCAGCGCGAAGTTGTTGCGCGGTCCCCGGACCCGGACGGCCGCTCCTTCGGAGAGGCGGTCGTGGACGTACGCCGAGCCGCCTCGCCCGGCCGGTTCGCGGAGCACCGCCACTTGCCAGGCGGAGCGGTCCCCCGGGTCGCCGCAGAGAGAGTACTGCCTGGTGAGGCCGTCACCGAGAAGCAGGTCGACGTGCGCTCCCGGCTGCCAGGCCGGCAGTTCGCCGCCCTCGGGGTGGCGCAACGTGAGGGCGACGATGCCGTCCGCCGCCTCGTCACGGCGGCTGACGGCCAGGTCGCACTCGTGTTCCGCGGCGGCGGCCTCGCGGGAGGCACTGCTCACGGCCTCGTTCCTTTCGGACGGGTTCGGATCCGGGTCAGTGTGACGGTGCGGAGACGTCCGAGGCGGGCGGCATGTGGCCGACGGGGTGGGCCAGCATCCACTCCCACATCACGATCGGGTCCTGCTCGAAGTGCTCGGCTCCGCAGTGGCACCGGCCGGCGAGGACGTCGGTCCCGGGCACCCAGGTGATCCGGTAGACCTCGGCGGTGTACCGGCCGCTCATCGCGCGGCCGGAGCCACGTGGACCGGCACGGTGGCCGGGTCCCGGTCGCGGGCGCCTTCGGCGGCGAGCCGGGCGAGGATGCGGCGCGCGGCGAGACCGCCCGTGTCGATGTTGATGCTCAGCTCCTGGTAGCCCTCGGACTCGGTGTCCAGCACCTTCTGCAGCAGGTTGAGCGCGTCGACGTCCTGGATGACGACGGTCCGGTTGAAGTCGTGGAGGAAGGTCGTGACCTCCTCGTCGTCCCGGGCGAAGTCCCGGGAGACGGCCCAGAAGTCGTACACGTGCTTGCCGGTCGACGGGGTGATCGCGTAGGTGACCTCCACGTGGAAGGCGTGGCTGTCGTCGCCGTCCGGGCCGGGCAGCACACCGACGGGAGCGATGCGGCTGTGCAGAATGTAGAGGCAGGGAGCGTGGTACTCGATGTCCTGCCAGCGGGTGATGCGGCCGTCGATGCCGGTCGAGCGGGCGTAGAACGGGGGGCATTCGGCGTCGTCCATGTGGCGGCTGACCCGCACGACGCCCGCGCCCTCGTCGACCTCGGTCGTGATCGGGGTCTCGGCGACCTCGGGCGTCCCGATGTAGCCGCCGTGCAGGTAGGTCTCGTGCGAGAGGTCCATCAGGTTGTCGACGAGCAGACCGTAGTCGGCGTCGATCGGCTCCATCCCGCTGACCGTCGTCCACTCGGGGTCGGCCAGCCACGGCGCGCGCGGGATGTCACGCGGGTCGGCGAGCTTCGGGTCGCCGATCCACACCCACACGAACGAGTCCTGCTCGACGACGGGGTAGGAGCCGACCCGGGCCGTGCGCGGGATGCGCTTCTGGCCGGGCACGTAGACGCATGTCCCGGTCGTGTCGTAGGTGAAGCCGTGATATCCGCAGACGACGCGGTCGCCGTCGAGGCGGCTGGCCGACAGCGGGAAGCGGCGGTGCACGCAGCGGTCGGCGAGGGCGACGACCTCGCCGCTCTCCTCGGCGCGGTAGAAGGCGATCGGCTCGTTCAGGATCGTGCGCCCGAGCAGCTCACGGCCGACCTCCCGGCCGTACGCCGCGACATACCACTGGTTCCTCGCAAACTCCGTCATGGCTTCCCGTCCCTCGACAGCGTGGTCCACCGTGCCTCTTGTGTGGCACCACCTTCGCCATCCGCGCGAGTTCGCGGCAACGCTTCTTCCATCTGGTGGAAGCACGAAATCAACGCCCCAAGGTCAGGGCACAGCACGGGTTGCCTGCGAGATTCCGCGCATGCGAGCGGTGCGGAAGCGTGGCGACCGGATGCCTTCCTCCGGATGCCGAGCGACGCCCTGGGCGGCCTGCCGTACGACGGGATCTCGCCGATCAGCTGGATGGCGGGCGCCATCCGAGTGCGCGGGAGATGCCGCGGGCGGCGAGCCGTACGGCGGGGATCAGCACGTGGGTGAGCGCCTCCCCGGCGGGAACGACGACGGACACCGCGGCGACCACGTCCCCGCGCGGCCCGCGCACGGGCGCGGCCACCGACAGCGCGTCTTCGGTGATCTGCCGGTCACTGACCGCGCAACCGGTGCGCCGCACCTCCGCGAGCATCCGCCGCAGCGCGGCCGGGCTGGTCACCGTGTACGGCGTGAACGCGACGAGTTCGCCATCGCAGACCTGTTCCTGCAGCTCAGGGCTGCTGTGGGCGAGGAGCACCAGGCCGACGCCGGTCGCGTGCAGCGGCCATCGCGCACCCACCTGGGCCAGGACGCCGACCGCGGAGTGCCCCGAGATGCGCTCGATGTAGACGACCTCCAGGCCGTCGCGCACGGCGAGCGCCACGTTCTGGTGGGTCGCCTCGTAGAGATCCTCCAGGTACGGCATGGCAGTCTGGCGGAGCCCGATTCCGCGCGGGGCCAGCGCCGCCACCTCCCACAGCCGCAGGCCGATGTGGTAGTCGCCGGACTCGTCGCGTTCCAGCGCTCCCCAGGCCGCCAGCGTGCCGACCAGCCGGTGGGCGGTGGCGAGCGGAAGGCCGGCGCGGCGGCTGATGGCGGTGAGGGAGAGCGCGGGGTTGCCGAAGTCGAACGCGTCGAGCACGGCGAGGAGGCGATCCGCCATGGATCTGTCGTCGGCCCGCCCGTCCTGCCGCATGCCGCCTCCCTGTCTGGCCGAAATCCCGGGGGTCGGCCAGAGATCTCCAGTCCGTTCAAGGTCTTGGACCCGATCCCCCCAGACTCCTAGATCACAAGAGAACTCTCTGCCAATCCGGGCATCTCGTGACTGACCCGAGATCGACGATCTATGCCATCTCTTATCAGATGAGTAGGGCCGTACTCATGCGCCCACGTGGCACGAACTCCAACATAGATATGCCCACATCAGCGGGCATATCGTCCGGCCAGAAAGGCGATCCCCTCCGCCGTCTCCCCCATCTAGCCGCGGAGACCACCATGAATGTTGTTGCCCTCACCACCGTCGTCATCGCTCTCCTCATCGGAGGCCTGGCCGCGCTTCATCGGCGCAGGAACCGGAAGCGGAACCGGCAGAACACCGGTCCCGCGCTGGGCCAGGCGAGCATCCAGGCCGCCGTCCCCACCTTCCAGGTCGTGTCTCTCGGCCTGCCGGGCTCAGGTAAGACATTGCTGCTGGCCAGCATGTTCCACCAGCTCAAGACCCCCACCCGGCAGAGCTATTTCCTGTCCGCGTCGCCCGCCGATGTGGCCAGGCTGACGGAGTGGTTCGCCGCGATGGCCGACACCACCGAACCGGCTCACTGGCCGGTCGGCACCGGCCTGAGCGAGACGCGCCGCTTCACTTTCACCGTCAAGACCAAAACCGCCGATCTGCACGAGATACTCCGACTGGACTACCTGGAATACGCGGGCGAGCTGCTCACCCAGACCAGGCCGTCGGGCGCGGACCGGCAAGCGGACCTCTTCGCTCATGTGAGATCCGCCGACGCGCTGCTGGGGATCCTGGACGGCCATCGCATTCGCCAGCACCTTGACGGTCATCCGCGAGGCTGGGCCGAACTGGACAGGACCCTGAACATCCTCATCCCGCACATGATGAGCGCCACCTGCCCGATCAGCTTCGTCCTCACCAAGTGGGATCTGCTGACGGACCTGCACGACGACGAGGACACGCGATTGGCCATCGTGAGCGACCTGCTGATGTCCAACGACCACTTCCGGGCGCTGGTCGGCTCGCACAGCACGCATCGGGTGGTCCGACTCATCCCGGTCAGCGCCGTCGGCCGCGGGTTCGCTGAATTGGACGCCGACGGCCACGTAGTGAAGGTCCCCAGCGCGCGAGCGCAACCGACCTACGCCGACGTCCCGCTGTCCACCGTGGTTCCCGACGTCTTCGACCAGGCCGAGATGCGACTGCAGGAGGAATTCAGGGCCGACCTGGACGAGGAGATCCGCCAGCGGACCAGGCAGACCCCGCTGGACCGGATCGCCGCGGCGTCCTCGCTGGCGGGCCGAGCGGCAGGACGTGCGCTCCTCCAGGCTCTCGGGACGCCCATGGTGGCCGTCATGGGCGACGTCCTCATAGGGTTGTTCCTCGACTCGCGGGACAACGTCGCCGGAGATCAGCAGGCCCGGGTCGCCCGTGAGTCCGGCCAAGCCGAACATCGCGCTCAGGAGTTCCTGCAAGCACGCAAACGCGTGCTACGCGACATGCGCAGCAAGGCCGATCTGCTGGAAGGCCGGTTGCCCAGTTCTCGCCTGTCGGCGCGACGATGACCATGCCATCACAGGCTTGGCCCTTCCTGATCTCCCGTGGGCGCCGCGCCGGATATCGGACTCTCCTCGCGCCCCTACCCCTCCTCACCGACTACGAATACGCCGTACTCGAAGACCACGTCCAGCCGAGCGCCATCGAGGACCAGCCTGATGTGATCGATCTGGTCACCCGCGCCGGACGGCCGATCAGCGTCGTTCATGCCACTCATCGGGTGACCGCCACCGACCTCGGCCAAAGCTCGGATCCCAAAGACGAGCACGGCCGTCCCCTGCAGTTGCTGTACGGATTCGTCTGCTCGCACGCCGGCACCCTGAAGCCCGACCAAACGGACCTGCGCGCGGCGCGGGCCGCGGCGCTCGAGGTCTACCGGCGGTTCCTCGAAGACGAAGACGAGTTTCCTCTCGGCACCGGCCGGCCGTTTCCACTCCACTCCACCTTCAAAGACCTCCCGCCACCGCCACCTGCCACGGTCATGCCCGATCGGCGACACGCGCGGCGCGGCGTGCTCGTCGTGACAGCGACAGTCCTGCTCGCCGGCATGTTCCTGCTCCTTCGGCAGGCCGATGAACCGGGCGAACACTCGCCTCCCCACATCGGATGCCCGACCCCACTCCCACCCGCCGCGATCTGCCCCGGCCCCCTTTCGCCGCAGCCCGTGCATAACCCGAGATAGACGATCTATTCCATTTCTTATCAGATGAGTAGGGATGTACTCATGCGCCCACGGAGCACATACCTCAGCATGGATATGCCCATATCAGTGGACATATCGATCAGAGCAAGGGGGCCGTCATGGGGACGATCCGGGTCGCGGTGGCGGAGAACATCGCCTTCATCGTCCGCGACCATGTGCGCTTCGATGCCGAGACCTATATCGGCCTGCGCAAAAAGGGCGATCTCGCCGCCGTGCGCGAACGCTGGGAGACGCCCGTGCTGATCATGGGCGACTTCAACGACGAGCCCTTCGACCGGAGCGTGGTGGACTACCTCCAGGCGTCCAGCGAGCGGGACCGGGTGGCCGGGCCGACCAACGACATCGACGGATTCAAGGCCGAGGCGGCCGACTACCGGGGCGGGGACACGTTCCTCTACAACGCCTCGTGGAAGTTCCTCGAACCGGAGGACTCCGGGACCTTCTACCTCGCCAGCACCGGCAACGGCGAGACCTTCCCCAACCGCTACCAGGTGCTGGACCAGTTCGTCGCCTCCCGCGGCCTGCTCTCCGCTCCGGGCGTACGGCTCGACCCGGCCAGCGTGAAGATCGTCGATGACAGGCGGGTGGCCACCAACCCCGCCAAACGGCCGCGCGGATTCGACCGGCAGACGAAGAAGGGCACCTCGGACCACCTGCCGATCACGGCACTGCTCACCTACTGATCCGCATGGCGGTTTCGTCATTCGAATGGCATTCCGCACGGCGCGGATGCCGTACAGCGCCAAGGCGGCCGGCGGAGCACATCTCCCCCGGTGTGACACTGCTCGTCACGATCTTCGATCGCACGGTCGCCGACCAGGTGGTCAAGGCCGTGCCCAACTGCACGGTGATCGCGATGGCCGACGCGATGGTTCCGGCGTTGGCCGGACCGTGCGTGGCCGAGAACTTCGTGGCTCTCCACCGTTCCGGCCGCACTTACGGGGCGGTCACCGGCGGCCGGGAGACACTCGGGGTGGTGGCGTTCCCTCCCCCGTCCGCCATGGCCCGCCGTGCCGTACTCGGCAAGATTCTGGGCCAGTTACGCCCGCCGGACCGAAGCTCTCGAGCGATGCTGTCCGGTCTCATCGGCCTCGCGCTGGTCCTTGTCATCGATGTCGTCCTGTCCGTCCACGTCCTGCACGAGGAGCTCGCCGACGCCGTGCTCGACGCCGCCAGAACGCTGGCCGCGGTCACCGGTTCCCCCGCTGTCGCGCACGCCCCTACCTGGTACAAGCTGTACTCGGCGGCTTCGGTCCTGGCCACGCTGGCGTTGGCGGCGGTCTTCACGGCGGGCCTGGTGAACAGGATCATGTCCCGGCGTCTCACCGGGATCGTCGGCTCCCGTGCCGTCCCCCGGCGCGGCCATGTCGTGGTCGTAGGGCTCGGCCAGGTCGGTCTACGGCTGTGCATCGAACTGGCCGAGCTCGGCATCGGGGTCGTCGCCGTCGAGCGAGACGGCCAGGCACGGAACATCCCCCTGGCCAGGGCCCTCGGCATCCCGGTCGTCGTCGGCCAGGGTGGAGACCGGTTCCTGCTCCAGCGTCTGTCGCTGAAGCGGGCGCGCGCCCTCGCCGCGGTCTCGGCTGACGGGCTGGAGAACATCGCCGTGGCGGTGGCGGCCCTCGCGGTCGCCCCGGATCTGCGAATCGTCCTGCGTGCCGGGGATGACGACGCGCCGCGGAGTCCAGGTCCCTGTTCAAGATCGGCTTTGTCTGTGACGTCAACCGCCTCGCCGGCCATACCTCGCGGCGGCGGCCCTCGGCCTGCGGCCGATCGCGACGTTCCCCGTCGACTCGAGTGTGTACGCGCTGCTCGGCGACGGAACGATTCTCGATGTGGAGGAGCTCGGGCGAACGCCGGACCCGATCCCCTAAACACCCGCCGCACCGGGGCAGCCATAGGCGCGCCCCGGCGGACGTCGGAAGTCAGGCGTAGAAGCGGTACACGGCCTGGGCGACGCAGGCGGGCTTGCCGTTCCCGTCGATCTCAACCGTGAAGTCGACCGACAGCTGGACCCCGCCCGGAACGTCCTCCACCTCGGCGACCTTGCCCGCGAGGCGGATCTTCGCGCCGACCGGCACCGGGGAGGGGAAGCGGACCTTGTTGAGGCCGTAGTTGATGGCCATGCCGATGCCGCGCGGCTCCAGCAGTTCGTTGAACAGCGGGATCAGCAGCGACAGCGTCAGGTAGCCGTGGGCGATGGTGCCCTTGAAGGGGCCGCTCCTGGCCTTCTCCTCGTCGACGTGGATCCACTGGTGGTCGTCGGTCGCGTCGGCGAAGGTGTTCACCCGTGCCTGGTCGATCTCCAGCCATCCCGTCGTGCCGAGGTCCGTGCCGGCAAGGGCCTTGATCTCGTCGATTCCGTTGGCGATGAGGGGCATCGTGGGGGTTCTCCTTAGTCATGCGCGGCTTAGTCATGCGCGGCCCGAGCCGGCCCATGCGCGGCCGGGGTCACCGCGCGCCAATTGGTCCCTGCGCGCTTCGGTCCTTGCGCGAGCCAGTTCTCGCGCGAGCCAGTTCTCGCGCGAGTCGGTCTTCGCGCGAATCAGTCCTTGCGCAGCCCGAGCAGGCGGGCCGCGTTCTCCTTGAGGATCTTCGGCCTGACCTCGTCCTTGATCGGCAGTTTCTGGAAGTCGGCCAGCCACCGGTCCGGCGAGATCATGGGGTAGTCGGAGCCGAAGAGCACCTTGTCCTTCAGCAGCGAGTTGGCGTACTGCACGAGCTGCGGCGGGAAATACTTGGGCGACCAGCCGGACAGGTCGATGTGGACCAGCGGCTTGTGTGTCGCCACCGAGAGCGCCTCGTCCTGCCAGGGGAAGGACGGGTGCGCCAGGATGATCGGCAGGCCCGGGAAGTCGACGGCGACGTCGTCCACGTGCATGGGGTTGGAGTACTTCAACCGGATCCCTCCCCCGCCGCGCACGCCGGCGCCGATGCCGGTCTGCCCGGTGTGGAACAGCGCCACCACCCCGGCCTCCTCCAGCACCTCGTACAGCCCGTACGCCATGCGGTCGTTGGGGAAGAACGCCTGGACGCTGGGGTGGAACTTGAAGCCGCGCACGCCGTACTCCTCGATCAGGCGGCGGGCCCGCACGACGGCGGCCTTGCCCTTCCAGGGGTCGACGCTGGCGAAGGGGATGAGGACGTCGGCGTTGTCCGCGCACGCCTGCGCCACTTCCTCGTTGGGCACCGGCGGGTGCCCCTGGGCGGTCTCGGCGTCGACCGTGAACACCACGGCGGCCATGTTGCGCTCGCGGTAGAAGGCGGCCATCTCCGGAACGGTCGGCCGTGGGTGGTCGTCGAGCTTGAAGTAGTCGCCCGCGCCGCCCTTCAGCCCGTCGGCCAGTGAATCGTGGCCGCTCGCCGAGACCTCGGCGTGCGTGTGCACGTCGATGGCCACGATGCCGTCGACGTCGATCCGGCTCCTGTACGGCTCGCTCATGACCTCTCCTCGCTTTGCTCGGCCACGACTGGACTTTGCTCGGTCACGACTGGACTTTGCTCGGTCACGACTGGGGAGCCACCGGCGCGGGGATGCCGTACGTCTCAGGCGTGCTGCCGACGGAGCTCGCCCACGCCGCCTCGATCGCGTCGGCGCTCCACCCGCCCTCGTTGTAGGCCACGCTGACCTCCTGCGGATGCGACCAGAGCGACAGCTTGTCTCCGCCGATGCCGATGCACTGCCCGGTCACCGCGGCGGACGCGTCCGACGCGAGGAACACGACCAGACCGGCGACATCCTGCGCCGTGCCGAAGCCCACGGCCTTGCGCATCCAGCCGGGCAGCGGCGTTCCGTCCGTCTCCAGCGCCTCGATGTAGGGGGCGAAGACGGGGATCGTCTTGGTCATCGCGGTGGCCGCGTTGGGCACGACGGCGTTGACGGCGATGTTCGCCTTGGCCAGCTCCATCGCCCAGGTCCGGACCATCGCGGCGATCCCGGCCTTGGCCGCCGCGTAGTTGGTCTGCCCGAAGTTGCCACGCTGCCCGGCGGGCGACCCGGCCACGATGATCCGCCCGCCCTCGCCCTGTTCACGCATGCGCAGCACGGCGGCGCGGACGCAGGTGAAGGTGCCACGCAGGTGAACCCGGGTGACGGCGTCGAAGTCGTCGTCGGACATCTTCCACAGCACGCGGTCGCGCAAGATGCCGGCGTTGGTGCACATGACGTCGAGCCGGCCGAACTCGCCGACCGCGCGGGCCACCAGCGCCTCGGCCGCCTCGGTGTCCCCGACCGGGACCACCTCGGCGACGGCCCGGCCACCGGCCGCGTTGATCTCCTTGACGGCGCTCTCGGCCGCCTCGGCGTTGACGTCGTTGACCACGACCGCCGCGCCCGCCGCCGCCAGCGCCTTGGCGTAGGCGAGGCCGAGGCCCTGCCCGCTGCCGGTGACGACGGCGACCTTTCCGTCCAGGTTCATGCCAGTCCCTCTCTGTCCGTTAAAAAGTAGGCCACTTATGCATCTGCAGTCAATATAGTGCCCTACTTATCGACCGCAGCCCTCAGCCGGGCCTTGAGCACCTTGCCGGAGGCGTTGCGCGGCAGGACGTCGACGAACTCGACACTCTTGGGGATCTTGTATCGGGCCAGGCGTCCGTCGAGGTAGGCGAGCAGGTCGGCGGCGTCGGCCGAGACGCCCTGGCGCAGGACGACCAGCGCCCTGCCGACCTCGCCCCACTTGTCGTCGGGGACCCCGATGACGGCGCACTCGGCCACGGCCGGATGGCCGTAGAGGACACTCTCGATCTCCGCCGGGTAGATGTTCTCCCCGCCCGAGATGATCATGTCTTTGACCCGGTCGACGATGCGGACGTAGCCCTCCTCGTCCGGCACGGCGACGTCCCCGGAGTGGAACCAGCCGTCCGGCGAGAGCGCCCTCGCCGTCTCGTCCGGCCGGCCCCAGTAGCCCATCATCACGTTCGGCCCGTGCACCTGCACCTCCCCCGGCTCGCCGGGGGCCGCGGTCCGGCCGTCCGGCGTGACGACGCGCACGTCGGTGAAGAAGGAGGGCAGCCCCGCCGTACCGGCCTTGCGCACCGAGTCGTGGGCGCCGAGGTACAGGGCCCCGGGCGAGGTCTCGGTCATGCCGTATCCCTGCAGGAACGCCAGCCCCCGCTCCTGGTAGAGCCGGATGAGCGGCTCGGGCACCGGGGAGCCGCCGCACTCCAGGATGCGCAGGCTCGACAGGTCGGCCCGCGCCCAGCCCGGCGCCTGCGCGAGGAAGTTGAACATGGCGGGCACGCCGAACATGAACGTGATCCGCTCCCGCTGGATCATCTCCAGCACGCGCTCGGGATCGAACGACGCCAGGATGATCGCCCGGCCGCCCTTGAGCAGGGTGGGCAGCATGGTCTGCGCGAGCGCGGCGATGTGGAAGAGCGGCGCGCTGACCAGCGCCACCTCGTCGGCGGTCAGGTCGACGTCGATGATGTGGTTGAAGGTGTTCCACGTCAGGTTCGCGTGGCTGAGCATCGCGCCCTTGGGGTGCCCGGTCGTCCCGGATGTGTACATGATCAGGCAGAGTTCGTCCAGCTCCACCGGCTCGTCGATCGGCTCGGGATCACCGTCGGCGATCAGCTCCTCGTAGTCGCCGCCGACGCCGATGAGCCGCGCGATCCCGGACAGGCCGCTCAGCCCGCCCGCCAGTTCGGCGTGCTCGGGGCCGAAGATCAGCACGCTCACGCCCGCGTCCCGGACGACGAACTCGATCTCCGGGCCGGCCAGCCGGGCGTTCAGCGGGACGTAGACCGCACCGAGGGCGCCCGCGGCGAACAGCGTCTCCACGGCCGACGGGTGGTTGAGGCCGAGGTAGGCGATCCGGTCGCCGCGCCGCACCCCGAGCGCGCGCAGCGCGTGCGCCAGCCGGTTCACCCGCTCGTGGAGCTGCGCGTACGTCCAGCTCCGCCCCTCATGGGTCAGCGCGATCCGCGCCGGCGACATCCGCGCCCGTCTGGCGGGCCATGATCCCAGGCCTTGGTTCCGCATCGGCACTCCTTCCAACGGTCCGCGGCCCTAAATTTAGGCTATCTCTTGACTGCTGTCACGATTGTGCACTGCTTTATTTCCGAGATTTCACCCGTGTACGGCATGCGAAAGTGAGGTAGTTACATGTATGCGGACATGAGTCCGCCCAACGTATGCTGGAGTGCTCCATCGGTACGATCCCCGAGGGTGGTCCCATGGCCGAACAGATCGGTGACCCGCAGTCCGAGTTCGACGCCGCCCGCCGCCCGCAGACGCTGATGCTCAGCTTTCTCGGCATCCACGTCCGCGGCCGAGCCGTCGCCATCTACTCCGGCGGCCTCATCGACGTTCTCGGCAGGGTCGGCGTCTCCGAGGAGGCCGTTCGATCAACCCTAACCCGGATGAGCCAGCGCGGTCTCCTCCAGCGGCACCGGGTCGGCCGGCGCACCTACTTCGGGCTCACCCCGCGATCCGCCGCCGTCCTGGAGGAGGGCCACTACCGCGTCTGGCTCACGAGCCCGGTCAACCGGGAGTGGGACGGCCACTGGACCGTGGTCGGCTTCTCACTTCCCGAGTCGTGGCGCAGCCGGCGGCACGACCTGCGCAGCCGTCTGCTGTGGGCCGGGTTCGGCCCCTTGCAGAACGGAATGTGGATCGCGCCCTCGATCGTCGACGTGCCCAGCCTCCTGGGTGATCTCGGGCTCGACGAGCACCTCAACGTGCTCACGGCGCGGGCGGCCAAGCCGACCGAGGCCGACCAGCTGATGCGCTCGGCCTTCGACGTCGACTCCATCGCCGCCCGCTACCGCGCCTTCCTGTCGCGCTGGGACCGCCGCCGCCCCCTGCGCGACCTTCCCGACGACCTCGCCAGGGAGCTGCTGCTCAACTCCGACTGGCTCCAGCTCATCCGGCAGGATCCACGGCTGCCCACGGAGCTGCTCCCCGCCGACTGGCCGGCCGTACAGGCCGAGGAGGTCTTCCACGACCTGGCCGGCGCCTTCCGTGAGTCGGCGGCGGGGCTCGCGGCCGAGCTGGAGTCCATCGAGACCGACCCGGTGGTCCCCTCGATCACGGACCCCGCCGAGCCGGTCGAGCCGTAACCGGGCGGCTCTCAGGCGACGCAGTGGAGCGGGCGGCCGCCGTTGTAGGCGATGGCGTCCGTGAAAGCCCGGATGAGATCGACCCCGCCGCCCCCGTCGAGATCGACGTAGGCCCGGTGGAGGTTGAGCACGATGCGCTCGGGGTCGAGCAGGTCCGCGAACTCGCCCAGATCGAGCTCCCTGGCGACCTCCAGCGGCGCCATCCCGGCCGCCCTGCCCTCCTCGGCCGCACGCAGCACGAAAAGGTAGTAGCGCTCGTGCAGGTCGAGGATCTCGGGGCCGGTGGGCCGCCCGTGGCCGGGCACGAGCGTGGTCGCGCCGAAGCCGCGCAGGAACTTCAGCGCCTGCAGGGATCCGGTCACCGAGCCCTGCAGCAGCATCGGCGTGCCACCGTTGAACGCGAGGTCCCCGGTGAACAGCACGCCGCGCTCGGGCAGCCAGCACACCACGTCTCCCTCGGTGTGCGCGGCGACGCCGGCGTGCGCCAACTCGACCCGAAGATCGCCGGCGTGGAGGGTCAGCCGGTCCTCGAACGTGACCGACGGCAGCCGCGCCGGGACATCGCCCCAGTCCGGCATCGGCGACCAGATGGGCACCGCGTCCTGCCGCACCCGGTCGCCCGCCATCGCCTCCCGGCAGCGCTCGTGCCCGACGACGACCGCGTCGAACACGCCGTTGCCGTAGGTGTGATCACCATGGTGATGGGTGTTCACCAGGCGGCTGACCGGGAGCGGGGTGATGCCGTCGATGGCGGAGCGGAACCTGCGGGCCCGCTTCTCGGTGGCGCAGGAGTCGATGACGAGGACATCCTGCGACCCCACCACGAATCCCGCGGTGTTCACCCACCAGCTTCCGTCGTGCTGGACATAGGCGAAGACGCCGTCGGCCACCTCCACGACCTGGACATCGCCAGGTGCCCCCGCGCTCATCGGCGCCACCCCCGGGAACACGCCGGTGTGGTCCCTGCCCGCCGTCCCGTGCCAGTGCCCGCACGCATCGCTTCAGCCCCTCTCAACGGTTCCGCGCCAATGCTCGCACGCATCCGACTCCGCGGTGTCATGCGCGGGACCTTGACCCTGTCACCCCGGGGCGGCTTGGCGACGCGCCTCGCGCGTCATGCCGTGGCGGTGCCGGGCCACAGGGCGGACGCGTCGTCGCGTGGGTCGCCGGGGATGTTGAGGGGCCGGACGCGCGCCGCAGGGGTGACACGTCCGGTCCGGGCGGCGTAGCTGGCAGTGGCCAGGGCGAGGATGTCGTCGGCGTAGATGTATTCGCCAACGGTGAGCACACGGATCCGGGCCGCCGGTTCCTTCAGCCGGGCGGCCTGCAGGACGCCGTCGGGCCCGCTGATGGCCAGGTCGGTTCCGGCCAGGCTGACCGTGAGCTGGTCGCACAGGTCGACCTTCAGGTGCGTGTCGTCGGCGTCGATCTCCACGACGGCGTTGCCGATCACGGCCGGGCCGTCCGGGTCGGGGCCGAGGTAGGACTCCAGCCGGGGCCACCAGGCCAGGCGGGGACCGTACGGCGTCTGGCGAAGGACCTTGGGCTGGGCGAGCATGCCACGGCACCACGGGCCGTCGTCGCGCAGTCCGATGCGGCGCGGGACGGTGCGGAGGACGAGACGCTCGCCGCCGGGCCCGTCGACCAGCCGGGGCGCGTACGGCCCGGCCGGGGCGATCGGGCCGAGACGCTCCCAGGGGCCGGTGACGTCCGCCGACCACCAGGCCTCGATAACGTCGTCACCTTCGGCCACGCCTCCCCGCACGACTGGCTCGGCGACCCGGCCACCGCGATGCCCGCGATCATTCTCCTGTCGATCTGGCAGGGCGTCGGCTTCCAGATGGTGATCATCCTGGCCGGCCTGCAGGCCATCCCCAAAAGCCTGTACGAGGCCGCCCAGATGGACGGCGCCAACCGCTGGCAGCAGTTCCGCGCCGTGACGCTGCCCGGCCTGCGCAACACTCTGATCTTCGTGGTGATGATGACCACCATCCTGGCGTTCCGCCTGTTCGACCAGGTCTACATCCTCACCCAGGGCGGCCCCGAGAACGCCACCACCACCGTCATGTACCAGGCGGTCTCCACCGCGTTCGACGAGGCCGACGTCGGGCGCGCGGCCGCGATGACCGTCGTCCTGTTCGTCATCGTCCTCGCACTGACACTCCTGCAGCGCAGGATCCTCCGGGAAGACCGATCATGAACACACAGCGAGCCACGCCGACCACCCCCAACGCGCCCGGCGTGCCGAGGCGCCCGCCGAGCGCTTCCACGAAATCGCGCGGGCACAGGACCGGAGTCGGGCCGCGCCGCCGCTCCCGCCTGCGGGTCGCCGCCGACTACGGGCCCTTTCATCGATCGAGATCACCGTGGACGTGCGATCAGGTGGCAAACAGCACGTCAGGGCGTGTATCTTGCCTTCCCTACCGTATGAGTCCAGGAGTGAGCAAAAGCTCATGACGGTCGAGGGTCCGGCGACTGACGGGCTGGCGGAAGCGCTGCTTCAGCAGCATCGTCGATACACGAGCCACGAGGTGGCCGAGCTGACCGGTGTGCCGGTCTATCGCGCTCGGCGCTTCTGGCGCGCCCTCGGCTTCCCCAATGTCCCCGACGACGCGATCGAGTTCACCGAGGCGGACGTTGACGCCCTCAGGACGCTGCTGAGCATGGCGGAGGGCGGGATGTTCGACGAGCATCGGGTCCTCCTGCTGGCCAGATCGCTGGGACGGGCGACCGCCCGGCTCGCGGAATCCCAGGCCGAGCTGGGCGCCGAGGCGCTCGCCCAGGCCAGGGTGCCCGTCGAGGACCGCGCCCACGCCTGGCGTGAAAGGGCGGAAAAGGTGCTGCCCGATCTCCAACGGCTGCTCGTCTACACCTGGCGGCGGCAGCTGGCCGCCGCCGCGGGCCGGCTCGTCGAACAGGAGGCCGGTGCGGCCCGGCTGGCCGTGGGCTTCGCCGACCTCGTCGGGTTCACCCGGCTGAGCCGGGGGATCAAGGAGACCGAGCTGGCCCACCTCGTCGAGCGGTTCGAAAGCCGGTCGACCGACGTCGTGACCGCCTCCGGCGGCAGGGTGGTCAAGACGCTCGGCGACTCGGTGCTCTTCGTCGCCAATACGGCGCACGAGGCGGCGGAGATCGGGCTGCGGCTCGTGGAGGACCTCGCCAGGGCGCGGGCCACGCCTCCGCTGCGGGTGGGCGTCGCCATCGGACCGGTGATCGGCCTGATGGGCGATGTCTTCGGCACCACGGTCAACCTGGCCAGCAGGCTGACCGCGCTCGCTCCGGCCGACGGCGTCCTGGTCGACCCCGCCATGGCCGACGAACTGTCCGGCGACCCCGCTTTCGGGATCAACGGAGCCACCCGTCTCACCGTGCGGGGGGTCGGCGAGCTGACGCCGTTCGTCGTGACGAGAAACCGCCCGGCGAGCGGGTCAGGCTGGTCCTGAGCAGCGCTCGGCCACCAGATCGGCCCGGTTCGCCGACGCGCTCCCTCACCCCGCCTGAGGGCGGGGCGCCGGCCCGCATTCCGGGCTCCCTCGCGCGGTCCCTCACCCCCGCCTGAAGGCCGGAGCGCCGGCCCGCATTCCGCCGGCGGAACTCCGGCCCCGTAGACCGCGACGCCTCACGACTGCGACAGCCAGCGCAGCTGCCGGGACTTGGACTCCTCGTAGGCGGCCCGCCCGGACAGCTCCCGGGGTACGCCGACCTCCCACCACGATCCGGCCTCCGTCCACGTGGACGGATGGGTGCGGCACACGACGACGGACGGTCGCCGTGTGCGGACCGCGGCCTCCCGCGCCCGGTCGTAGGCGGCGCGCAGGTCATCGGCTCCGGCCCCGGCCGCGACGTCCTCGACGGTGCAGCCGAGCGACCGCGCGTGCGAGGCGAAGTCGACGCGCACGCCGTTCTCACCGGCCTCCGGCCCCGTGCAGTCCACCAGCATGTTGTTGAAGCCCTCGGCGCCCTGGCCGGTCTGCAGCCGGTGGATCACCGCGTAGCCGCCGTTGTCGCACACCACGGCGACGAACGGATGCCCGGCGAACGCCGCGGAGTAGAGCTCCGAGTTGAGCATCAGGTAAGAGCCGTCGCCCAGCAGCGCCGTGACGACGCCTTCCGGACGGGTCCGGCCCCGGGCGATGGACGCGCCCCAGGGGCCCGCGACCTCATAGCCCATGCAGGAGAAGCCGTACTCCAGGTCCATGGTGGCGCCCGACGTGGAGCCCGGAACGACTCGGTCGCCGGTGCGCCAGCCGCCGTGCAGCTCGCCCGGGAACCCGCCGGACGAGGCGACGACGTAGTCGTCGGGGCCGCTCGCGTCGTTGACCACTCCCACGACCTGCGCGTAGGTCAACGAGCCGTCCGGTGCCACGCCCTTACGAAGCTCGTCGATGTGCGCGTCCCAGCGCGCGCGCTCGGCCGCGGCGTGCGCGGCCCAGGCGGGGTCGGCGGTCCAGCCGATCATGGCCGTGCCCAGTTCTTCGAGCGTCGCCAGGGCATCACCGACGACGGGGTGCCCGGAGTGCTTCACGGCGTCGAAGCGGGCGGCGTTCACCGAGATGATCCGCACATCTGGGGCGAAGACCGTCCATGACGCGGTGGTGAAGTCCTGCAGGCGGGTCCCGACGGCCAGCACGACGTCGGCCGCGCCCGCGACCGTGTTCGCCGAGGTGGAGCCGATGATGCCCAGCGGCCCGGCGTGCAGCGGGTGCTCGTGCGGCAGCAGCGTGCGCCCGGCCGGGGTCTCCACGACGGGAATGCGATGCGCTTGCGCGAACCGGACCAGCTCGGCCCCGGCCCCGGAGTAGCGGGCGCCGCCGCCCGCGACGAGCAGCGGCCGCTCGGCGGCCCGGAGCATCCGCGCCGCCTCCGCCAGCGCCGTGGCGTCGGGCCGGGCGCGGGGCACCCGGTGCAGCCGCTCGGCGAACATCGCCACCGGGAAGTCGTGCTCCTCGGCCTGCACGTCCTGCGGCAGCGCCAGGAGCACCGGGCCGGCGTCCGCCGGGTCCGTGAGCACGCGCGCGACCTGCGGAAGCGTGGAGAGCAGCTGTTCCGGGCGAGTCACCCGGTCGAAGTAGCGGGACACCGCGCGGAAGGCGTCGTTCACGCTGCTGGTCGGGTCGCCGAAGTGCTCGACCTGCTGGAGCACGGGATCCGGCCCCCGGCCGGTGAAGGTGTCCCCGGGCAGCAGCAGCACGGGCAGCCGGTTCGCGTGGGCCACGCCCGCGGCGGTCACCATGTTGAGCGCGCCCGGCCCCACGGAGGAGGTGGCGGCCATGACCTGGCGGCGGTCCATCGCGCGGGCGTAGGCGACGGCGGCGAGTGCCATGCCCTGCTCCGTCTGGCCGCGCCACGTCGGCAACTCGTCACGTACGGCATGCAGCGCCGTACCGAGGCCGAGCACGTTGCCGTGCCCGAAGATGCCGAAGACGCCGGCGAACAGTGGCACCACGGTTCCGTCGAGCAGCTCGGAGCGTTGGGCGAGCATCCAGCGAACCAGGGCCTGCGCCGTCGTGAGCCGCACGGTCGCGGGGGCGGTGCGCGCCTCGTGGGCGGGATCGGTGGTCGTCATGGGCTCTCCAGGTCGTCGCCTCCAGTATTCATGCTCCCTCCGCCGGGGGCGGGAACCCGCGTTCCGGCGCCCTCCGGTGCGGGTTCCGCCTCTTCCGGAACGGCTGCCGGGGGAAGCATGTTTGCGCCGATGTAACTCTAATATGAATGGACAGTCAACCGAATGTCCTAACAATCTTTCCGGAGAACGACGAGTCCCGCGTCCTCACCGAGCACTTCACCAAGCCGGGGACGGGCTCCAGCTGGGCGCGTGAGACCTGCGGCTCCTCGTCGAACGCGGAGCGGTCTGAGCCCGCTGGGGCTTGTGGGCCAGCTCGAACCAGACCTCGTTCCGGCCGGCCTCCCGCACCACGCCCCATCGGTCGGACAGCGCGTCCAGCAACGGGAGGCCACGCCCGCCCGCCCCGTCGGGTACGGCGTGGCCGGCGCACGGCGGCTCGGCGGAGCCGTCGTCCTGGACGCGGATCCGGACCAACCCCTCCGAACACGACACGATCACCGTGAACGCGCCGCCGTCGCCCGACCGCGAGTGGACGACGGCGTTCGTGGCGAGCTCGCTGGTGAGCAGGACGCAGTCGTCGTGCAGCGGGTGATCGCGGCCCAGCGCCGCGGACACGAGCCTGCGCGCCCGCACCACCTGGTCCCGTCCGCCCGCGAGCCGCGCGACGCGTTCCCCCGAGTCCTCCCCCGAGCCGTTCATGTCAGACCTCCCACGTCGTTGACCGCAATAAGAGGACGCCCCCGCGGCTTCTGGAGATGTCACAAGAAAGTAGGAGTGTGCTTGCCTGATGGATCACCCGAGGCGCGGCAAGCGCTCGCTCGGGGTCGTCGGGCACCAGGGTCGGCGGCCACGGGGTGCCCGGCCGTACTGAAGTTGAGTAGGGGCATGCTCATGCGGTTTCCCTCGCGCGGGTCGACGGTGGAAGCGACCGCCGGAGACCCGGATCCCGCGCAGAAGGGCAGCGCCATGACCGAAGAGCAACCCGCCGCTCAGGACAAGCAACCGGACATCCTGGATGGGCGCTACGAGGGCGGCGACGCCCACCTGTCCGTCGTCCTCCGGGTCGACGTGCGGGACTCCGGCGTGATCAGCGCGGACGTGTCCCGGGTACGGACGTCCGACCAGGTGTACGCGGCTTCGGTCCGCACCCGGCCTGGTACGCGGGTCACGGCGGCGACGGGCGGTTGGCCGGCCGTGTGGCAGCTGAACCCGGCGGTGAAGACCACCGGGTCCATCGCGATCGCGCCCACGGGTGACATGCCGGACACGCTGACCGTGACGCTGCGCCTCGACGAGCCGCTCAACCGGCTGCCCGCGCACACCGACCTCGTCGTCAACGTCACGCGCGCCGGAGACGCCCTGCGCTCCCTGGACGTCGAGATCGAGCTGGAGGAGGGCGTGCGGCTGCCCGAGCCGGTGATCTTCCAGGATACGGAGCGGACGCTCTTCGAGTGCTTCACCCGGGCCGGCGTCGCCGTGCAGGAGGTGGGCTCGCGAACGGTGATCCCGCAGGGCCTCGCCGGGATCTGGAACGAGTCCGCGATCTACTCGGCGCTTCACGCGATCATGGTCACGACCGGCCGGCCCCTCAACGAACCGGCCTGGGAGCTGCACCTGCTCATGCTGTCGAAGTCCCTCGACCCCCGGCTCGCCGGTGTCATGTTCGACTTCCAGGACTCGCTGCCACGGCAGGGCGCGGCGGTGTTCACCGGAGTCCACGCCCCGGACGACCACCGGAAGTTGCTCAAAACGATCGTGCACGAGCTCGGTCACGCGGTGAACCTGGCGCACCGCTTCGAGCGCGAGGTCGGCCGGGCGGACTCGGCGTCCTTCATGAACTACGACTGGAAATACGCCGGGCCCGGCACCTACTTCGACGCCTTCACCTTCTCATTCGATCCGGACGAGCTGGCCTTCCTGCGGCACGGCCCCCGTGGCGCGGTGATCCCCGGCGGTGAGCCGTTCCACTCGGTGCGCTACTGGGCGGACGGCAGCGGCGGCCACTCCGCCAACCCGGAGGAACCGATCGAGGGCGTACGGCTGACGCTGACACCGCCCGAGGACGGCCCGGTGTTCACCTTCGGCCAGCCGGTCTTCCTCAAGGTGTCGCTGGCGAACCTCGGCCCCGAGCCGCTGGCCGACCTGGAGCCCGAGCTCCTCGATCCGAAGGCCAGAATTCTGCAGATCATGGTCCAGCGCCGCGGGGGCGCGGTGGCCGGTCCGTCCCAGCCGATCCCCTTCGCGCCGGGCGTGCAGCGGTGCATGGCCGTCACGGAGCCGGACAACTCGGTGACCCTCCAGCCGGGAGGCGAGCTGACCAACAACGTCCAGCTCACCTTCGGTTCCGGCGGGTTCACCTTCGCCGAGCCGGGCGAGTACGACGTCACGCCGGTCATCGTCCTTACCCGGCGAGACGCTTCCGGGGCGTTGAAGGATCATGTCGTCAAGGGCGCCGCGCTGCGGATCCGGATCGCCCATCCGCGAAACCAGGGCGAGGAGCGGGACGCCCTCACGTTGCTCAGGCCCGACGTCGGCGCGTGGTTCGCACTCGGGGGCAGCGACGCGCTCTCGTCGGCCGGAGCGGCGCTGGAAGAGGTGCGCGAGCGCCGCGTCTCCGCATTCGGCGCGCACGATCCGGCGGTCGCCGCCATCGTGCGGGCCGCGGGCATCAACGCGGGCCGTCCCTCGATCCGCTACGAGGCCGACCGCCTGGTCATACGGGACGGCGACCCGGAACGTGCGGCCCGCCTGCTCGCCGGCCTCGACGCGCCCGCGCTGCGCGCCTTCGACCCCCACACGGCGGCCCAGACCACCGCTCTCGCCGCGACCTACGCCGCCGAGGCGGGCCTGGCCTAGCCGGAGGCGATGAAACGGCCAGGCGGCGTGTGGACATCGAAGTGCAGCCGCCGCTGGGCCAGGATCGAATGGGGTGTGGCGTGCGGCTCGATCAGGCCGAGCCGTTCGAACACGCCGAACTCGGCGGAGAGCGCGGCGAAGTATCTCGGGCGCATGGGCGGGTGCCAGACGCTGTACGTGCCGACGCGGCCGTCGGCCCGGGGATACCAGCCGATGGTGGGATGGGTGAGCATGGTCATCCAATGGCTCTCGCCGGTGAAGCCGTCGAGCTGGACGGGCGGAGGCTCCAGCTCGACCGCCTCGCAGCGGGCATCGTCGGCGGCCAGCTCCCACCGCGCGGACGAGGCGCTCCAATCCGCGGTGATGCCGATACGCGAACGCTCCCACGGCATGCCCCACAACCGCTTGGGCACGGCGACCACCGGGTGGTCCAGGCTGGTTCTGAAGAACCAGACTCCCGGCCGGTCGTCCACCGTCACGTACGCGCGGTAGTTGATCTGGCCGCAATTGATCCCCACCGGCGGGCAGAAACGGAAGTGGAAGTCCCGATCGCGGAAGGCGACCGCGGAGACCAGCGCGTCGGGGCCGCCGTCGGCGAACGCGAACCGCATGGGGGCGAAGCCTGGCGGCAGGAGCCGGCCGAGCGCCTCGGGGGGCACCCGGTAGCTGACGATCGCGAAATCGTCCAGCTCCGTCTCGGCGTGATGCCACCGCCGCCTGGGCCGCGGAGTGCCGTTGAAGGTCATTGGTAGTCAGGGGCGCGGTGCCCGCAGGCCCGTTTCCCCCTCCCCCTTTCAAATCCGTGCGTGCGGTTTTCCCGCACACGGCTTACCGATGATCTTCTTGACATGGTTACGCAGTCTTCGGATAGCGGACAGTGCCGCGCAATCGATGAAGGCCGTGCCCGTTGAGCCAATCCTCGGTCCACTGCTGGACCTGTCCCGCACGCAGATTCCGCCCACGCTTCTTGACCATGAGACGGATCAGCCGTCTCACCACGTAGTTGTCCATCTGCCGGAACTTCTTGGCGGCATTCCCGGTCCGAAAGTAGTTGCCCCACCCACGCAGCACGGGATTAAGATCCGCGATCACATCACGGATGTCCCGCCCCACACGGTTGCGACCGGTCCGATCCCGGACCTTGTCCCGGAGCCTGCCCATCGCGCTCTGGCCGGGCCGGCGATGCAGGTAGTAGCGGACGATCTTCCGCTGCTCCCACAACCGGCCCGACATCCGCGCTCTGAAGTGACATCCGAGGAAGTCCAGGCCCTCCCGGCCCTGCCGCAGGTCAACAACTTTCGTCTTGTCCGGATGCAGTCGCAACCCGAGATCGGCGAGGATGTCACCGATCGCTTCCAAGGCCGCCTGAGCCTGCCGCCGACTGCGGCACAACGCCACCCGGTGAGCGGCCGGGGGGAATCTCACCCCCCGGCTCTCGCAGAACCGGACGTGAACCTCTCGGTTCATCCGGCTCCCATCGCCCAGCCGTCAGGACGTGCGCCGAGCCGCCAGTGCGCGAACAGGCGGGGGGATCGCCGGGCGATCTCTGCCAGCCAGGCCATCGCGCGCCGTTCCCGGCGTTTGAGCCGTTTGTATTTCCGACCAGCCCACGCCACCAAGAGGTTGTTGAGCCGGCGGAGGAAGTAGAGCAACCGGGACCGGTAGAAGCGCCCGGTTGAGTCGGGCCGAGGCGCGGTGCTGGTCTTGCGGCCAGTCCGTTTCCCCGACCCGCTCGCCGCACCCGGCGTGCGGCTCTCACCGCACCGGGCGCTCCACGTGTCTTGCCCGTTGGTCAGCTG
>JBIOWF010000369.1:0-5090 GCA_044868295.1 Microtetraspora sp.
ACCTTCCCGATCCTCCTGCTCGGGCTCGCCGGGCTGGTCGCGCTCCTGTCGATCGCCCGGATCGTCACCGGCGCGAACGACATCACCTCGGACGGCACCGTCCGGGCCGCGCTCAGCCTGGCCGTACCGATCGGGCTGGCAGGTCTCGGCGGTCTGTGGTCGGAGCGGTCCGGCGTGGTCAACATCGGCCTCGAAGGCATGATGATCCTCGGCACCTGGTTCGGCGCGTGGGGCGCGCTCCAGTTCCAGAGCCCGTGGGCAGGAGTGGTCGCAGGTGCCATCGGCGGCGCGCTGGGCGGTGTGATCCACGCGATCGCGACCGTGAGCTTCGGCGTCGACCAGATCATCTCGGGTGTCGCGATCAACATCGTGGGTCTGGGCTTCACGCAGTACCTGTCCAAGCTGGTGTTCTCCGAGATGCCGGGCGGCGGCGCCAAGCAGTCGCCGCGCCTGCCCGTCATGGGAACGATCAGCGTTCCCGGCATCGGCGACCCGCTGCGCACCGTGGAGGCCAAGCACTGGTTCCTGGTGTCGGACTTCGCCGGCCTCCTGCACGGGCTCACCCAGGACGTCTCCTACTTCACCGTTCTCGCGATCCTGCTGGTGCCGCTGACGTACTACATCCTGTGGAAGACGGCGTTCGGCCTGCGCGTGCGGTCCTGCGGCGAGCGGCCGGTGGCGGCGGAGTCGCTGGGCGTGAACGTGTACCTCCACAAGTGGATCGCGGTGGTCCTCTCCGGCGGGCTCGCCGGGCTCGGCGGCGCCTTCCTGTCGATCGTCGCGGCGGGCATCTACCGCGACGGGCAGACCGGTGGCCGTGGCTACATCGGCCTCGCCGCCATGATCTTCGGCAACTGGCGGCCGGGCGGCCTGGCCGGTGGCGCGGCGCTGTTCGGCTACACCGACGCGCTCCAGCTGCGCCAGGGCGGGTCCTCCGTCCACGCGCTGCTGCTCGTCGTCGCGATGTTGCTCGCCGCCGTCGCGGTCTACCAGCTCGTACGGCAGCGCCGGAACAAGGCGGCGCTGATCACCGGGATCAGCGCGATCGCGGTCTACGCCGTCTTCGCGCTGACCGACACCGTGCCCGAGCAGATCACCTCGTTCACCCCGCACCTGACCACGCTGCTGGTGCTGTCACTGGCCTCCCAGCGGCTGCGCATGCCGGCCGCGGACGGCCTGCCGTACCGTCGAGGGCAGGCCAAATGACGGCCATCAACTGGGCAGAGTTGCGGGAACGGGCCGTGGAGGCGATGGGACACGCCTACGCCCCCTACTCCAAGTTCCCGGTCGGAGCCGCGGCGCTGGTGGACGATGGACGCGTGGTCACCGGCTGCAACGTGGAGAACGCCTCCTACGGACTGGGATTGTGCGCGGAGTGCGGCCTGGTCTCGGCATTGCACGCGAGTGGCGGGGGGCGACTGGTGGCGTTCACCTGCGTGGACGGGCACGGCGAGCTGCTCATGCCGTGCGGTCGCTGCCGCCAGCTGCTGTTCGAACACGGTGGCCCCGACCTGCTGGTCGAGACGCCGGAGGGCCCCCGGCGGATGGCGGACATTCTGCCGTTCGCTTTCGGCCCGGACGACTTGTCGCGTTAGGGCGTGCCTGTTCAGGCACGGCCTAGGGAGGGGAGAGCATGGGTTTCGACGTGATCGAGGTCATCATCACCAAGCGTGACCGGGGCGACCTGTCCACGGAGCAGATCGACTGGGTGATCGACGCGTACACGCGCGGTGAGGTGGCCGACGAGCAGATGTCGTCGCTCGCGATGGCGATCCTGCTCAACGGCATGAACCGCCGGGAGATCGCGGACTGGACCCAGGCGATGATCCGGTCGGGTCAGCGGATGGACTGGTCCTCCCTCGACCGGCCGACCGCGGACAAGCACTCCACCGGAGGCGTCGGCGACAAGATCACTCTTCCGCTCGCCCCGCTGGTCGCCGCCTGCGGCGCGTACGTGCCGCAGCTCTCGGGCCGCGGGCTCGGCCACACCGGCGGCACGCTGGACAAGCTCGAATCGATCCCCGGCTGGCGGGCGTCCCTGACGAACGACGAGATGCTGCGCGTCATCCGTACGGCGGGAGCGGTCGTGTGCGCGGCCGGGAGCGGGCTCGCCCCCGCCGACAAGAAGCTCTACGCGCTGCGCGACGTCACCGGCACGGTCGAGTCGATCCCGCTGATCGCCTCGTCCATCATGTCCAAGAAGATCGCCGAGGGCACCGGGTCGCTCGTGCTCGACGTCAAGGTCGGCTCCGGCGCGTTCATGAAGAATCTGAGCAACGCGCGGGAGCTGGCGCGGACCATGGTCGGGCTCGGCACCGACGCGGGTGTGAAGACCGTAGCCCTGCTCACCGCCATGGACCGGCCGCTGGGACGGGCCATCGGCAACGCTCTTGAGGTGGAGGAGTCAGTCGAGGTCCTCGCGGGCGGAGGGCCCTCCGACGTGATCGACCTGACCGTGCGGCTCGCGCGCGAGATGCTGGAGGCCGCCGGGGTCCGCGGGGGCAAGGACCCCGAGGTGGCGCTGAAGGACGGCTCGGCGATGGACGCCTGGCGGAGCATGATCACAGCTCAGGGCGGCGATCCGGACGCTCTGCTGCCCAGAGCCGCCGAGTCGATGCAGATCACCGCGCCGGCGTCGGGCGTCCTGTCGAGGCTGGACGCGCTGGGAGTCGGCGTGGCGGCCTGGCGGCTCGGCGCGGGCCGCGCCCGCAAGGAGGATCCGGTGTCGTTCGGCGCGGGCATCACGCTGCACGCCAAGCCGGGCGACATCGTGCGCGAGGGTCAGGCCTTGATGACGTTGCACGCGGACGAGACGGCACGGTTCGAGCGGGCGCTCCAGTCCCTTGAGGGCGCCTACGAGATCGGCGTGGCCGGTAACCCCGACCTGCTTCCCCTCGTGATCGACCGCATCACCGCGTGAGGCGCCGGTTTCCCGGGAACCCGGCCGGGAATCTCAGGCGCCGGATCCGAGGCCGCTGTGGTCGGTCACGGGAAGCCGTGAAGTCAGGACCGCCCGGTGGGTGGGGGCCGCCTCGGCGTGGCGTTTGCGGCCCTCCTCGGTGAGGCGCACGTAGACGCCTCGGCGATCGGCCTCGCACATCGTGCGCGTGACCAGACCCTCGCGCTCCAGCCGCGCGATCAAGCGGGACAGCGCGCTCTGACTCAGATGGACCTGGTGCACGAGCTCCTGGACGCGGAACATCGCTTTGCCGTCAGCGCCGTCAGCGCCGTCAGCGCCGTCAGTGCCGTTAGTGCCGTTAGTGCCGGGGGTGCTGCAAGTGCCGGCGACATCGCCGGTGGCGAGGCCCTCGACCATGCGGTCGAGCACCTCGAACTCGCTCACTCCGAGCCCGTGCTTCTCGCTGAGCTCGCGTTCCAGGGCGCAGGAAACCGCGGCGTGCGCTGCCATCAGCTCACGCCAGGCCGATACGACGACGTCGGTGCCGCTCATACGGGACCACCCTTCTTGCGCGGGAGCCTAGCATGCGTGCTCATTAGATGCAAATGCATTAAATGCTTGTGCAATGAATGCATGTGCATGTAATGTCTCGTCCCATGATCCCCTCTACTCAGGACGAGCGCTGGGGGGCGCCCCTGTGGGGTGTCCTCACGGTGCTCTGCGCTGTGGTGTTCCTCGACGGGCTCGACGTCTCGATGGTGGGCGTCGCGCTGCCCTCCATCCAGGCCGAGCTCGGCATGTCCACGTCCTCGCTGCAATGGGTGGTCAGCGGCTACGTGCTCGGATACGGCGGCCTGCTGCTACTCGGGGGCCGGACCGCCGACCTGCTGGGCCGTCGCCGCGTCCTGCTCGTCGCCCTGGCCGTGTTCGCGGCCGCCTCACTTCTGGGCGGGCTGGTGAGCGACGGCACACTGCTGATCGCCGCACGCTTCGTCAAGGGCATGAGCGCCGCGTTCACCGCACCCGCCGCCCTGTCCATCATCACGACGACCTTCGCGGAGGGTCCGGCGCGCAACCGGGCGCTCAGCATCTTCACGGCCTGCGCGGCGAGCGGCTTCTCGCTCGGGCTGGTCCTCTCCGGACTGCTGACCGAGATCGGCTGGCGGTGGACCTTCCTCATGCCGGTGCCGGTGGCCATCCTGGCCCTGGTCTTCGGTGCCCGGCTGGTCCCCGGGGGCGAGCAGCGGAGCGAGGGCGGCTACGACATCCTGGGCGCTCTCACCATCACGGCGGCCATGCTCCTGCTGGTCTTCACCGTGGTCGAGGCTCCCGACGTGAGCGTGGTCCGCACCGTGCTCACGGGGGCGGCGGCGCTCGGGCTGCTCGCCCTGTTCGTCTGGCTGGAGCGCCGGGTCAGGCACCCGCTCGTCCGGCTCGGCATCCTCAGATCGGCCCCGCTGGCTCGGGCCAACATCGGGCTGGTGATCCTCTTCGGCTCCTATGTCGGCTTCCAGTTCGTCGCCATGCAGTACTTCCAGAACCTGCTCGGCTGGTCCGCTCTGGAGACCGCGCTGGCGTTCCTGCCCGCCGGCCTGCTGGTCGCGGTCACCTCAACCAAGATGGGCGGCCTGGCCGACCGGTTCGGCACGGCCCGGCTGATCGTCGTCGGGTCCGCCGCGCTCATCGCGGGTTACGCCATATTCCTGCGGATCGACGCGCACCCCAGCGTGGGCGGGCTGGTGTTGCCGGGCATGGTCCTGCTGGGCATCGCGTTCGCGCTGTCCTTCCCCTCGCTCAACATCCAGGCCACGGCGGGGGTCCACGACGACGAGCAGGGCCTGGCCTCCGGGCTGCTCAACACGTCCGGCCAGGTCGGCGGCGCGGTCGTGCTCGCGATCGTGACCGCGGTCCTGACCTCCGGATCGGCCGCCGACCCGATCTCCGGCTTCCGCGCCGCGATCATGGTCTCCGGCCTGTTCGGGGTGCTCGGCCTGGCGGTGGCTCTGACCGGCCTCCGTTTCCGGACGAGCACGGCCGCCGCCCCGGAGGAGAAGGTCCTCGAAACCGTCTGACCGGTTCGCGCACCCGAACCGCCAGTGACCGCAGCCCCGGCTGTCCGCTACCCGACAGGCCCAGAAAGCACCCGATAGGCACAGAAAGGCCAGAGACCGGCTAACACGGCCGCGGGGGG
>JBIOWF010000370.1:0-10782 GCA_044868295.1 Microtetraspora sp.
TCCAGCAGCGGCTTCTCACCATGCTGGCCATCGACCCGATACGGACAATCGCGATGAATCGCCCACCATGACGGCCACCCCAACGCGCTGAGCTGATCTATCGCCATGTGCGAATCACCCGGCTAGCGTCCTGATCGTCACGATCTGATCACCCGGCACACTGCGAGTTGCTCTCCACTCCGCGGAAGGGCACGATCGTGCCCCCGTTACGTAATTGGGCGAGAAACAGTTGGCCGCACAGGCTGCTCGGTGTGTCGGCGAACCACACCATGGGCGGATTTCCGGCGGCCGCCGCGGCCCAGCGCCCGCCGCCGTAGACGATCCGGTAGTCCGGGAAAGCCGTGCGCAGCAGGTCAAGAGCCCGTTCGCGCTCCTGCATCTCGTCGTCCGGAGTCACCGCTCCTCCGTATTCGCGTCATCACTCGTTCAGCCGCCGAACCGTTTTCGTTCCCAGAATGTTCGCTTGACGCGCGAAACGCCAGTGAGAGCCGACCACCGGCATCCTGTGGCGCACTCTCATGTAACACCTGAGCCGAACGCCCGAGCCATGGCGTGGGCGGGCGAGCCTCAGCTGAACGGCCGCTCGCGGATGTGGATCGCCTGGAGCAGGCCGATAGCGATCATGTTGGCGAACGTGGCGGTGCCACCGTACGAGACGAAGGGCAGCGGCAGGCCGGTGATCGGCATGATCCCGATCGTCATCCCGATGTTGACGAACGTCTGGAAGGCCAGCCAGCAGATGATCCCGCCCGCGACCAGGGCGCCGAACCTGTCGTCGCAGTGCTTGGCGATCCGGATGGCGCGCAGCAGGACCACGCCCAGCAGCACCACGACCGTCATCGCGCCCAGGAAGCCGAACTCCTCCCCCGCGACGGTGAAGATGAAGTCGGTGTGCTGCTCCGGCACGAACCGGCCGGTCGTCTGGCCTCCGTGGAACAGACCTTTGCCGAACAGTTCGCCGGACCCGACCGCGATCAGGGCCTGCGTGCTGTTGTAGCCGACCCCGCGCGGGTCGGTGGCCGGGTTGATGAACGCGGTGAACCGCGCCATCTGGTACGGCTGCAGCAGCCCCAGATTCCAGACCGCCAGCGCCCCGACCACGGCGAGCGCGCACACCGCCACGATCCAGCGCTTGCGCACCCCCGAGAACACCAGCACCCCGGCCGTGATCATCGAAAGCACCAGGGTCGTGCCGAGGTCGGGCTGCAGCATGACCAGCCCGGTCGCGAGCCCGGCGACGGCCAGGCAGAAGAGGATGTCCAGGGGACGAGGCCTGTCGGTGCCCTCCGCCGGCTGGGCGAGCAGGAGGGCCAGCATCAACACCAGTGCCGGTTTGGCCAGCTCAGACGGTTGTACGGCGAAGCCGCCGCCCAGCATGATCCACGAATGGGACCCGTTGATCGTCGACCCCAGCGGCGTGATGACCAGCACGAGCGCCACGACCGCCGTGCCGTACGCGATGGGCGCGTAGGCCCGCAGCCAGCGATAGTCCATCATGGAGACGACGCCGTACAGCGCGGCGCCGATGGCCAGATTGAGGATGTGCTTCTTGACCAGCCCGGTCGGCTCGGCGGAGGCCCAGGTCCGCGTCGACGACCACACCAGCAGGGTCCCGATGACCGACAGCGCCGCGACGGCGACCAGCATGATGCCGTCCATCCGCCAGACCGCGGCTCCCTGCCCGACCGCCCGCCTGGCGAAGGAACGCCTGCGCAACGTCAAGGTCATGGGGCGACCATCCCGTCCTGCTTGATGACCGGCAGCCGCTCCGTGGGCTGTCCGTCCGGAAGAGCGGCTTTGCGCTGCTTGCCGTTCTCGTCTTTACCGATTCCGTAGATGCCCTCCCAGATCTCGCGGGCGGCGGGCGCGGCGGTGGAGGCGCCCATGCCGCCCTGAGACACCATCACCACGACCACGAGACGTGGGTCGTCGGCGGGCGCGAACGAGGCGAACCAGGAGGTGTCCTCTTTGCCCCAGACCTCGGCCGTACCGGTCTTGCCGCCGATCTTCACTCTGTTCATGGGGAACCCGAGGAAGGCGCCGCGCGCGGTGCCGTCCGAAGGCACCTGGCTGAGCGCGCCCCTGATGTAGTCGCGGGTCTCCTTGCTGATCGGCAGTTCGCCGACCACCGGCACCTTGATCTCCTTGACCAGCGTTCCCTGGGGCCGGACCAGCGCCCACCCGATCCGGGGGCTGCGCACCTTGCCGTCGCCGACGAGCGCCGCGTACGCCCTGGCCAGCTGGAGCGGCGTGACCAGCACGTCGCCCTGCCCGATCGAGAAGTTCGCGGCGTCTCCGGCACGCCACTGATATCCCTCTAGACAGTTCTCGTACGCGAGCCGTTTCAGGAACGCGGCCCGGCTTGAGCTCTTGACCTCCGGATAGCCGGTCTTGGCCCGCACGCAGCTCTGCTTCTTGGTCGCCGCCCACAGGTCCTGCCGCCACTTGCGGTCCGGGATCCGCCCTGCGGACTCCCCGGGGAGGTCGACCCCGGTGGGCCGCCCGAACCCGTAGGCACGGGACATGTTCGCCATCGGCTCCTTGACGACGGGCTTGGCATTCTTGCCGCCGTCGCGCAGCCACTGCTCGTAGGCCGCCCGGTAGAAGATGGTGTCGCATGATTTGATCAGGGCGGTCTTCAGGTTCATGCTGCCCAGGCCGATTCCGCGGAAGTTGTGGAAGGCCCGGCCTCCGATCATCACCGCGCCGGGGCACTGGTATGTGCCGTGCAGCGGATACCCGTCCTTGACCATCGCGGACGCCGATGTGATCTTGAACGTGGATCCGGGCGCGAACGTACCCTTGATCGCCCGCGACACCAGCGGCTTGCCCGACCGGTCGGAGAGCAGCTGCCCGTACTCTCGGTCCGAGATGCCGCCGCTCCACACCGCCGGGTCGTACGTCGGCACGCTGGCCATCGCGACGACCCGGCCGGTCTTGACGTCGAGCACCACCCCCGCCGCTCCGTCGGCCTGAGGGGCGGACTTCATCGCTCCGGCGAGCGCCTTCTCCACGTCGGCCTGGACCTTGGCGTCGATGCTCGTGATCAGCGTGTCACCGGTCATCGGCGACACCTGGCGCTCGACCCCGATCACCTTGCCCACCCGATCGACCTGGACACGCCGCAAGCCCGGCTTCCCGCGCAGCTCCTCGTCGTAGACCGATTCCAAACCGTCCCGGCCGATGAGATCCACCCCGGAATAGCTGGCCTTCAGCCCTTCCCGCCGCTCCAGCTCCTCCTGCGTGACCGGCTGCAGATAGCCGAGCATCTGCGCGGCCTGCTTACCGCCGGGATAGTCCCTGGCCGACTGGATCTCGGCCGTCACCCCGGGGAAGTCCTCCTGCCGTTCCAGAATCTGCAGCGCCGCACGGGTGCTGACCCGGTCCGCGACCGGGATCGGCTGGTACGGCGAGCCCGGCCAGCAGGGTCGGCTGACGCCCGGCCCGCACGGGCGGATCCGCTGCTTCACCTGCGTCAACGGCAGGCCCAGCACCGTCGCCAGCCGCTTGAGCACCGCCTCGCCCCCGTCGGGCATGCGCTCGAACCGGCCCCGGTTGATCGAGACGACCAGACTGGTTCGGTTGCGGACCATCGGACGGCCGGAGGCGTCGAGGATCTGGCCGCGGATCGCGGGCACCATGACGTCCCTGCTGCGAGTCTTGGTCGCCACCTCCACAAGCTCCTTGCCGCGCACCATCTGGACCTGCCAGAGCCGTACGCCGAGCACCACGAGCAGCGAAAGAACCAGGAGATGAAGGACGATGAACCGCCCCCGGATCCGTGTCATGTCCCCTCCTCGCTCATCTCCGTCCCCGAACGGGCACGGATGAGGTCCTCCCCCGCCGCTCCCGGTGGAGGGCTCCGATCGCCCAGACCACGATGGGTACGGCGAGCAGGTTGGCGACCGCCGTCCGCGGCCAGGAAGTCTGAAGCGCCTGCCAGTTGATGCCTGGATCGCCGAGCAGCGCGCCCATCCCGATGGCGAGGACGGGCGCGACGATCGCGCAGAGCACCGCCGTGACCATGGGCGCCCGTTCGGCCCCACGCCCGGCCACGAAGCCGGTCAGGCACATGATCAGCGCGTACTGGCCGATCACGTGGTTGGACGGGGGCAGCAGGTCGGCGGCGATTCCGGCGCAGAAGCCGATGACCGCACCGGGGACCGGCCCGTGCACCACCGCGAGAGCGATGACGACCAGCAGCACCAGATCAGGCACGACCACGAACGGCAACCGGTTGATTATGGTCACCTGGACGATCAAGGCGACGAACACGAGGGCCCCGGCGGTGAATTTGCGGGACACAGGTCACGCTCCCCGGTTCGAGCGAGGCCTGTCCGACGACTCGCGCGCGGGCCGGTCCGGCTGCTCAGCCGTCGACCCGGAGCTTTCCGCGTCCTCGGCCGTGGCCTTGGCCTTGGCCCCGTCCTTGTCCTTTTCCTTGTCATTGACCTTGGTCTTGTCCTTCGACACGGCCTTCGCGCCGGAGGGCATGGGCGGGAGCACGGAGTCACGCGGATCCCGCTCCGGGACCTTCACCACAACCCCGACCACATCAAGGGCGGTCAGGTCGGCGTACGGCCGGGCGTAGGCGGTCCTGGTGAGCTCCCCCGGCGTGGCCTCGACCCGCTCGATGACCCCGATCGGCACTCCGGGCACGTACGGCGTGCCCTTCTCGGAGCCGAAGGAGACGATGCGGTAGCCCGCCGCGAGAGGGGCCGTCGAGTCCAGGAGCCGGAACTTGATCAGGTTGCGGTCCTCACCGGTCTCTCCGAGACCGCTGACGACGCCGAGTTCGTGTCCGCCTTCCAGGCGGGCCCCGGCAGAGGAGCCCGGATCGCTGAGCAGGACGACCGTCGACGTGCTCGATCCCGCGTGGACGACGCGGCCCACCAGGCCGTCGTCGTTGAGCACGGTCATGTCGGGCCGGATGCCGTCCTCGGTGCCGGCGTCGATCTCCACCGCGTCCTCGAAACCCGGGGCGTCTCGGCGGGCCACCACCTGGGCCGGGACCACGCGGTAGCGACCACGGCCCGCCAGCCCGAGCATGCCGTCGAGCTCCGCGGCCCGGCTGCGGTCCAGCCGCCCCGCGACCAGGGCGCTCTTGAGCTTGGCGTTCTCCCGCTGCAGATCATCGATGCGGCGCTTGGCGTCCGGCGCGGCGGAAAGAGTCGTGAAGAAGCGGGAGACCGGCGCCGTCACGTCGGAACTCACCTGCTCGGCGGTGCCGAACACCGAGGACGCGACCCCGCGCAACGGGCCCAGAACGGAAACGTCGCCGCCCCGATGGTCCACGGTGATCAGGACCAGTGCGGCCGCGATGAGCAATCCGAGCAGCAGGCGGGCGCGGCGTGTGTCTCTCATGTCGCTTCCTTAGTGGCGGGGCTCCGGCACGAGCACCTGCTGGAGCGCCTCGAAGTCCTCAACGCACTTCCCCGAGCCGAGAGCGACCGAGTCGAGCGCGTTGTCGACGAGGTAGACGGGCATACCGGTCTCGTCCCGAAGCCGCTCACCCATGCCCCTGAGGAGAGCGCCCCCGCCCGTCAGCGCGATGCCCCGATCCATGAGGTCGCCCGACAGCTCGGGCGGGCACTTGTCCAGGGTGCATTTCACCGCGTCGACGATCGCCTTGAGCGGCTCATCGGTGGCTCTGCGGATCTCCTCCGCGGAGACCACGATCGTCTTCGGCAATCCGGTCACGAGGTCCCTGCCGCGTATCTCGGCGTGGTACTCCTCCTCGGTGGCGCATGCCGACCCGATGGCGATCTTCACTTCCTCCGCCGTGCGCTCCCCGAGCATCAGGGAGTATTCCTTCTTGGCGAAGTTGATGACCGCCTGGTCCAGCTCGTCACCGCCGATGCGGATCGACTGGCTGGTGACGATGCCGCCCATCGAGATGATGGCCACCTCGGTGGTGCCGCCCCCGATGTCGACCACCATGTTCCCGGTGGGCTCGTGGACGGGCAGGCCCGCGCCGATGGCGGCCGCCATGGGCTCCTCGACGATGTAGACCCGCCGTGCGCCCGCCTGATATCCGGCTTCCTTCACGGCACGCTGCTCAACACCGGTGATGCCGCTCGGCACCGCGATGATGATGCGCGGCTTGGCGAAAGGCCGTCGCTTGTGGATGCGCTGAATGAAGTACCGCAGCATGCGCTCGGTGACCTCGAAGTCGGCGATCACGCCGTCTTTCAGTGGGCGGACCGCGACGATGTTGCCGGGCGTACGCCCGATCATGCGCTTCGCCTCGATGCCGACGGCGACGATCTTGCCCGTCGTTGTGTTTATCGCCACGACGGACGGCTCGTTGAGCACGACGCCGCGGCCTCGCACGTAGACCAAAGTGTTGGCCGTGCCGAGATCGACCGCCATGTCGCGGCCGAGGAATGCCAGCTTGCTGCCCATGCGGAAGGAAGCCTTCCTTCAGGTGGTTAGGAGGAGATAACGCCTCGCAGTCGAATCGTAACTTGTTGTACCCACCAGGCGGCACAGGGAGCCTTCAGGCACCAGGAAAATGTTGTGTATCTCGGGGCATAGAAGAGCCACTGTCAGGAAAATCGCGAAAGGCCCCGGCGTGAGCCGGGGCCTTTCAATTGGCTGTCTCAGAAGCGATCCGGAAAGAAGATTTTGATCTCCCTGGCGGCCGACTCGGGCGAGTCCGACCCGTGCACGATGTTCTCGCCGATTTCCAGGGCGTGGTCACCGCGGATGGTGCCGGGCGCGGACTTGACCGGGTCGGTCAGGCCGGCCAGGCCGCGGAAGGCCTCGACGGCCCGCGGGCCCTCCACCACGAGCGCGACCAGCGGCGCGGAGGTGATGAACTCGACCAGCTCGCCGAAGAAGGGACGCTCGGCGTGCTCGGCGTAGTGGACCTTGGCCGTGTCGGCGTCCAGCGTGCGCAGGTCCATCGCCACGATCTTGAGGCCCTTGCGCTCGATGCGGCCGATGACGTCCCCGATGAGGCCACGACGGACACCGTCGGGCTTGATCAGGACAAGCGTACGCTCGGACACGAGATTCTCCTTTGATGCGGACCCTCAGCCGTCCTCGGTGACGGCTGTCACAAGGCGGTTCTCCACGGCGAGGCGAACTCGTCGTCGCGCTCACTCGGGTGCTCCGTGCAACCGCAGCTTACCGGTCGCCGCGGCCTTCCCCGCTCTCCCCGTCGCCATCCTCAGGTGACGGAGCGGGCGGCGGAACGACCACCGAGCTGTCCGCCGCACCACCCCCGGCCTCCACGTCCAGTACGGCTGACGCTCTCCTCGCCGATGTACGGCGGGCGAGGAAGGCACCGAGCACGATGATCCCGACGACGGTGAAACCACCCGCGAGCGCCCACAGATGCAGCGCGCCGACGAAGCCGTCCAGGAGGGCCTGCCTGGTCGCCTCGCCGGACCGGCCGACCTCGCGCAACCGCGTCACCTGGATGCCGGTCCCCAGCAGGAAGCCGGCGAGCACGGCAGGGAAGCACAACGAGAGTCCGAGCAGCGCCGCGCCAAGGCCCGCCAGCCGCAACGCGCTCACCAGAGCCACCGCGGCACCTGCCGCGAGCAGCACGAACGGCACCACAAGGAGCACCCCGGACGACGCCGGGACAAGGAGCCGGATCGCGCACAGCCCCGCCACCACCGCCGCCAGGCCGCCGCCGGCGAGCGTGGCGGCCCTCGTCTCGGACGCCATGCCCGCGACGTACGCCGCGGCCAGGGCCGCCACCACGGAAAGGACGAACGGCACCCACAGCCCGGAGAGGCCAGGGCCGCCCAGGCCGCCCAGCTCCACGTACGTGGTCTGCGCCGCGGTCGGCAGAACGACCAGGCCGACCGCCACATTCGTGAAGGCCAGCGCCCGCCCGCCGGCGCCTTCGAACGTGCCGACCGCGCCGAGCCCCAGCATGGCGACCACGGCGGCCGCCGCCGCCACGATGACCAGGATCGGCGGCCAGTCGAACGTCGTGCCGACCGCCAGCACGGCTATGCCCGCCGCGGGCACCGCGGCGAGTGTGAGACGGCCCCGCTCGGCCGCCGACGGCTTGTTCGGCGTCGCGGCCTCTCCCCCGATCAGCCAGAGCACCAGGTAGAAGGCGGCCAGACCGAGCGCGATGCCGGTGAGGAGCGGATAGGGCTGGAGTGTCACCTGCCAGGAGGTCACGTCGTCGATCGGCCAAAGCGCGAGCGCCTGGGCAGCCAGCAGGCTCGCCGAGAACACGCCGGCCCACAGCGGCAGCAGGATCCTCGGCCGCTCCGCCGCCGCCACCAGGGTGGCCGGCACCAGCAGGCCCGCTCCGACGCCGTGCAGCACGCGCAGCACGCCGACCATGGCGGCGGACCCGGCGAACCCGCCTGCGGCGTCCGCCACGGCGAGCAGCGTGAGCCCGCCGACCGCGATCGGCGCGGCCCGGAACCGGCGGGCGGCCACCGCCCCCAACGGCACGGTCAGCAGCATCGCCGGAAGCGCCAGTCCGTGCGCGCGCATCATCTCGACCTGCGAGACACCGGGCGGGAGCAGCGCGGCCACCACGGAGATGGTGTTGGGAACGGCGAGGATCGCCAGGGGCAGCGCGACCGCGATGAGCAACCCGACAACGAGGTCGAGCAACAGGGGAAGGCGCACGGCACGAATCCCAGCGTGGGTTCGCGCCTGCGAGATCGGGGGGACGGCCATGGTGGCCGACTTTAGCGCTTAGTTGTCCCCTCGACACGGCGAGCGACGAATATCGCAGTTATCCACAGGGCGGCGAAGATCACCCCGAGGAAGAACATGGCCGGCACGAGAAAGCCGGTCGCGATCGCCAACACCTGGATGACACTTCCCGCGATGTACGCGAAGGGCCGCTTCAGCATGCCCGCCACCAGCACGCACAGGACGGCGAGCCCTATGCAGGTGGTCACCGCGACGGCCGGATCGACGCCGCTGATGGTGATCGCGACAGGGGTCACGAGGGCGACGACGATCGCCTCCATGCCCAGTACGCTCGCCCCGAGCCGCCGCATTCCGGGGGTCACCTCGAACATCGCGTCTCTTCCACCCACTCCCGGCTGCTCCGCGGTCATCGGTCGGCCTTCAGGAGGATGCGGGCGTCTCCGACGGTGACGACCGAGCCGGTGATCAGGACGCCGGAACCGAACTCGTCGCCCTGATCCGCGAGCCCGATCGCCGCGTCGATGGCGTCGTCCAGCCGGGCGACCTGGTGGACCCGGTCGGCGCCGAAGACGCTCTCCGCCTTCCGCGCCAATTCGTCGGGCTCCATCGACCGCGGCGAGGAGTTCCTGGTCACGACGATCTCCTCGGCGATCGGCTCCAGCAACTCCAGAAGCTCGTCGATGTCCTTGTCCGCCATCGCGGCGAACACTGCGATCAGCCGGGTGAAGCCGAACGACTCCGAGATCGCGTCCACGGCGGCGTGCATGCCGCCCGGGTTGTGCGCGGCGTCCAGCACGACCGTGGGGCCACGCCTGACGACTTCAAGCCGCCCGGGGCTGGTCACCTGGGCGAAGGCCTGCCGTACGACATCCTCACCGAGAGCGTCCTCGCCGGCCGTGAGCGCCTCGACGGCGGCCAGCGCGTTGGCCGCGTTGCTCGCCTGGTGAGCGCCGTAGAGCGGCAACATGATCTCCTCGTAGACGCCCTTGAGCCCCCTCAGGTCCAGCAGTTGACCGCCCATGGCCAGCTCGCGGCGCAGGACGCCGAACTCCAGCCCCTCCCGCGCGACCGTCGCGCCGACCTCGACCGAGCGTCGCATCAGGACCTCCGCCGCCGCCAGCGGCTGCTGAGCCAGTACGGCCGTCGCGCCCGGCTTGATGATGCCGGCCTTCTCCTTGGAGATCGTTTCAACGTCGGGGCCGAGATAGTCGACGTGGTCCAGCGAGATCGGTGTGACGACGGCGACCGCGCCGTCCGCCACGTTGGTGGCGTCCCACGTGCCGCCCATGCCCGTCTCGATGACGGCGATGTCCACCGGAGCGTCGGCGAAGGCGGCATAGGCCATCGCGGTGAGCACCTCGAAGAAGCTCAGCCTCCCGACCTTCTCATCGATGATCTCGAGGAAGGGCGCGATGTCCTGATAGACCTCCGAGAACCGTTCCTCCGATAGCGACTCCCCGTCGACGGATATGCGTTCCCGCATGGAGGCCAGGTGGGGACTCGTGTAGCGGCCGACCCGGAGGTTGCGCTCCCGCAGAAGCGCCTCGATCATCCGCGCGGTGCTCGTCTTCCCGTTGGTCCCGGCCACGTGGATGACCGGATAGGCCTTGTGCGGGTCGCCGAGGAGCTCCGTCAACGCCACGATCCGGTCGAGCGTGGGATCGAAATCCCACTCGACGCCTCTACGCGAAATGGCCTGCTCGACCTCACGGTATTCCACGGTTCAACCTTACTGACCACGGCACCCGCCCGGCCCCAGGGGCCGCTTGACGCGACTTCAAGACCGGACTCTCAACCACCGCCTGGAGGTGGCCACGTGACCAGTCCCGCGTTCGCAGAACGCTTGAGCCAGGGGGCGAAAATCCAGGCGGAAGTCCGTGGGAATGCCATGCCATACCCGCCGCATCCGCCTCATGGGATTCACAGACATCAAGCCCCGTCTTGCTTTCACCACCCCGGAAACACGAAAACCCCCGGCCAAAAACCGAGGGCACCCACAACAAGCCGAAAAACACCGCCGGAAACAGTGGAGGCCACCCCGAAACCGGGATGGCCTCCACCTCAAAAAATTGTCCGGCGGCGTCCTACTCTCCCACACCGTCCCCGGTGCAGTACCATCGGCGCTGAAGGGCTTAACTTCCG
>JBIOWF010000371.1:0-3176 GCA_044868295.1 Microtetraspora sp.
ATCGGGTCCCCGTGGCCGTGTCCCCTGCACTTGTCGTTGCCGGAGTCGTTGCACGGCGGCGGCGGCGGCGGCGGCGGCGGCGGCGGCGGCGGCGGCGGCGGCGGTGGCGGCGGCGGTGGTGGCGGCGGCGGTGGTGGCGGCGGCGGTGGTGGCGGCGGCGGCGGTGGCGGCGGCGGCGGTGGCGGTGGTGGCGGCGGCGGCGGCGGCGCGGCGGTCGGGAGCGTTTGCTGGACGAGGCCCGGAACGAGTCGCGTTGGAGGGCCGGTGTGGCCAGGCGGCTTGGCGGCCGGCAGCTCCGCGGTCTTGGAGATCTCGACAATCTGGCTTGGCGTCAGCCTCACGATCGGCGTCCGCGTGGTCGCTTCTCCCGCGCCGGCGACGACGACGCCCTGGTTCTGGCCCAGCTGGACGGAAACGTTCGGGTCCGACCGGAACGAGACGATCACGGGGAGGGAGACATTGAGGGTCGTGACGCTCGTTTCCGGCGCTCGCCCCACGTAGCGCGTGCCGACCACGACGAGGCTGCCGCGGACCGCAGCGATCGCGTTGGGGGTCCGGATCTCGATCGCCTCGCCCGGCTTGAGCAGCTTCTTCGCCACGCCGAGGGCCAGCTTCCCGACCTGGAGGTCCACGGTGGCCCGACCCGGCTCCTCGGTCACCGTGAACACCGACAGTTCGCGGATCGTGACGATCGCCTTGCCCCCGAGCAGGATTCGGACGGCGGAGTTCTCCAGCGTCTCGATGCGATCCCGGAGGAGCACGTCGTCCTTGAACTTCAAGGGGAGCGGCTGCGGCATGGTGGGGCGGGTGACGGTGCTCTGCCCCTGCATCCCGGTGACGACCCCGGCCTTCGGTTGGGCCAGGACGAGGGCCGGCCACAGGACCTGGAGTACCAGGAGAGCGGCCAAGGGACACGTCCGTGACAACGACCAGACCCTCCCCGTTCCCCCAGCCGGTCGGTGGGCGCTACTTCAACACCCCATATAAGCGCCGGAAGAATCGCTTGTCAAACCCCCTTCCCGGCTCCGGCCCAGGCCGGGGTCGAGCCGGGAGGCGGGTCGGGTCCCCGCTCGATGCCCCGCTCGTCGGCTTCCCCGTCAGGATTTCGTCTGGAGGAACTTCTCGATGAGGGCGCCGTCCTCCGGAGCGAGGCCGAGGAACTTGATCCCGGCCTGGTCATCCGTGCTGCGCATGACGCGCCCTTCCGTGGAGATCGGGCGCGGGAGCCCGGGCAGCTGGAAGTGGAGGCCCACGACCTGGTCTCTGGGCAGCTGTTTGGGGAGGTCGGAGGCGCGGAGGCCGGTGACGCTCAGGTCGCTCAGCGATGCGGAGACGGAGACGCGTAGATCGCCCATCGCCTCCGTGATCGTGAGCGGGGCGTCCAGGGTGACCCGGTGTGCCCGGCGCGGCGCCACGCTCTCGACGCCGTAGATCTTGACCGGGATCGCCTTGCCCTTGACGGTCACCTCGCCCAGGAAACGGCAGTAGAAGCGGTCCTTGACGGCCTGGTAGGTCGAGTCGCTGATGATGACCGGCGTCGCGAACTCCTTCGTCAGGCTCTCGAGGCGTGACCCCAGGTTGATCGTGTCACCGATCGCGCCATACTCGACGCGCTGCGCGGAGCCGATGATGCCGACCACCGCCTCCCCCGTGTTGATGCCGACACCGTTCCTGAGCGCAGAACCACACTTGGCCTCCCAGCGGGAGGAGAGCGCCTTGACGCGCTCCTGGAACTCGAGCGCCGTCCGGACCGCTTGTGCCGGGTGATCCGGCTGGTCGAAGGGGGCGTTGTAGAGGGCCATGATCTCGTCCCCGACGAACTGCGTCACGGTCCCGCCGTACTTGAACACGGCCTCCGTCATGTCGGTCATGTAGTCGCGGAGGAGCTCCGCCACCTCCTCGGGCGACAGCTTCTCGGAGATGGGGGTGAAGCCGCGGATGTCGGAGAAGAGCACCGTGATGCGGCGTCGCGAGCGGCCCAGCTCGCTGCCGTGGCGTACCACTTCCCGCAGGATGCTCGGAGAGAAGAACCGGGAGAGGCGCTGCTTCTCGCGCTGCGCCCGGATGAAGTTCTCGACGACGGTGGCGCCATAGCCGAGCAGGAGGGCCAGCGGCACGGCCACCTGGTCGGCCCACAGCCGGCCCCAGGTGAAGGCCGCGAACCCGGCGCCGGCGTGGAGGATCCCGGCCGCCGCGACGAGGCCCAGGCCCAGGAGCGGACTGGTCGCGTTGGTGATCCCGACCGCAAACAGCGCGGCCACCAGGACGAGCGCGACCGCGACCGGGCGCGGCACCCGTGTCAGCGCGAGGCCCTGGAAGAGCGTCTCCAGGATGTTGGCGTGGATCTCCACCCCCGGCATGGCCCCGTGAGGCGCGAAGGGCGTGGGAAAGACGTCGTGCAAGGCCGGACTGGTCGAGCCGACGAGCACGAGCTTGCCGCGAAACTCCGCCGGCGCAACCTCGCCGGTGACGACCCGGTAGTAGGGCACCGTGGGGAACGTGCGCGGGCCGCCCCGATAGTTGATGAGGACCGAGCGCTCGCGTGGGAGCGGCGCCGACGGGATGCCGGCCTCGACGCCGAGCCGGTGAAGCTGCCTGTCGAAGCTCGGCACCTCGCCGCGCTGGTGCGCCAGGCCCAGGAGGCCGGTCCGCACGAAGGCGTCGTCGTCGTACTTGAAGTTGACGACGCCGAAGCCGCCGGCGTGGTCGCGGATCGGTCGGATGGGCGGATTCAGGTCGTCCTTCGTGAACCCGGCCTCCGTCACGGTGGTCAGCGCTGCGGCCAGGATGACGTTGCCCGCGCGGCCGATCGCCTCGGCCAGCGCTTCGTCATCCGCCGGCCCTCGCGCCGACGGCTCGCTGAAGAGGATGTCGAGGCCGATCGCGGCCGGCTGCCCCTGGCTCAGCAGATCGAGGAGCTGTCCGTGGAGTGCGCGTGGCCAGGGCCAGGCGAGCCCGAGCTCGTCGAACGAATCCTCGCCGATGGCGACGACGACGATCGGCGTCCGGGGCGGACGAGGCCCGCGCAGGTGGAACTGGGCGTTCAGCGCCTGAAGCTCGAGCCAGTCCAGGCTGCCGATCAGCAACGCGGCCGCCGTCACCAGCGCGGTGATGCCGCCGCGGATCCACACCCTGGTCCCTCCGAGCCACTTCGCCATCGTCCCCGAAGCCCGGCG